>JAIRPZ010000177.1 GCA_031256755.1 Planctomycetaceae bacterium | reverse complement strand
TGGGCTGTCCGAACCTTTCCCTTCACCGAACATACTGTCCGATGGGACGGCTATGATTTTACCCAAACTTATAACGCCAGACACCGATACCAAGTATGACTATGCCGGTTCCATTTAGGGAGAACTTTTTGATGCCGTAGAAAAGGGAATACCGGAACGACCTCCGACAGTACGTGGAACGACTTGCGGGAATTGATCTGGTGGTCTACGGCGTGCTGGTTCACAATATTCAAATCCCCGAACACGACAGATGCCGATGAGGGACATACTTCATTTGAAACGAATACGCGGCATGACAAGACGAAACATAACACGCGTGGTTCGGCATTGAAAGGCATCCGTGCTTCAGACGGCGGTGAAGCAAGCACAAAGGTTCGTTCCGTGGCCGCCCGAAGTTGGCACAACGGCGGAGTCAATACGGCGTATGCAGACGGATCAGATTGAGAATTGAAAATTGATAATTAGAGAGACGGCAGATTGCAGACGGCAGACCGCAGCAAGAAAGAGCCGATCTCATTTTTTAATTGTTAATTATCCATTATCAATTCAAAGAACAACCTTTAACAATCAGCAATACTATGAAAGCATTAACAACGATTACGATCCTTATCGTAACAATAACAACCATTTCCGGCTGAGGGATACCGGTCGGATGATAACGGCTGACGAGCAGGAGATACGGGAAATGATCGACTCCGTTCCGCCGGAATACGGAATGTGAATGATCAAACCGCAGCGGGATCATACAAACTGACAGGCATCCCGCATATCTCCGGTTGAAACGCCCACAAACCGCCGGACAGCGGTTCGCCTTCACGCCGCGCCGTGGTGATAAAAAGCGTTTCGTAATTTCGACCGCCGAAGGTCAGAGACGTGACATTCCGAACCGGTAATTCCGCTGTTTGCAGGCATTCGCCGTTTCGCGGGTTCCAGCGTGTGATTCTGCCGCCGTCCCAGTGAGCCGCCCAAATCATACCGGCTGAATCGACGGTCATGCCGTCCGGTCGTCCCGACGATAAATCCTCCGTAAATTGAACGGCAGTCCGGCGTTGACTCAACGTGCCGTACCGGGTATTGTAGGAAAACGCTTCAATTTTGCGGGTCGGCGTATCAATCCAATAAAATTCGGAACCATCGGGAGACCATCCAAGCCCGTTAGAATTCGTTGCACCGGTCAAGACCGTCCGGCAGCCGGCAGCATCCAAAACATAAAGAGATGCCTGATACGGCTGATGATGCATATTGAGTGAACCAAACCAAAACCGTCCTTCCGGGGAACATTTGCCGTCGTTGTACCGGTTTTCCGGTTTGTTTTCTTCCGGTCGGGCGAGTGTCTGCATCACTTTGACGGTGCTGCCGGACAGCCGGACTTCTTCTATGCCGGATTGAGCGGCGAGCAGCCAATGCCCGTTTCGGCATGGAGCGAGACAGCCGGTCAACGATGCCAGCGGAAAATGTTCGTCTTGTTTGGCGATAGGATCGAAGCGGTGCAGCCGTTTGCCGTTAATGTCGATCCAATAAAGCCGCTGTTCTGTTTCGGACCAAACGGGGGATTCCCCCAATTCCGCCTGTGCATCAAATATCAATAACGGTGTCATTAAAGTGGACTTATTCCCTAACCCGGCACAATCATTTTCTATTTGAGTATAGCGCAAATGAGTTTCGTCCGCAAGGGTTATGGTATCAAGTTGCTGAATTGATTGCCGCAAATCCTTGTTTTTTCAGGATTGTTTTCAATCAGTCAATAATTGATGACGCAGCCGGGGACAATTCAATGAAGAAAATTGACCGCTGCCCCTGCGGTCTTTTTGCCGTGCCGTTTGACGGACAAGGGAATTGACAACCGGCAGGAAATCGCCGAAAATGAACCGCAAACAATCACACTAAAAAACTTACGAAATGACGCAGCAGATTATCCGCGTCGGACATAGCCCCGACTCTGACGATGCCTTTATGTTTTACGCCCTCGCCAAAGGTAAACTCGATACGGGCAATTATCAATTCGTTCACGAACTCGTGGATATCGAAACACTCAACCGGCGTGCCTTTCACGGCGAACTCGAATTGACCGCTGTCAGCGTTCACGCCTACGCGTATCTCAATGACGTGTATGCTCTCTGCAATTGCGGGGCCAGTATGGGAGATAAGTACGGTCCGATCCTTGTAGAAACGTGCAAGGCTTCCCCGCCGCCCGCAGACCGCAAACCGAAAATTGCCATACCGGGCGAATTGACCACCGCTTTTCTTGCTCTGAAATTGTATCTTGCTCACGAAAAACGGACAGATGTGGACTTCGTCAAAGTGCCGTTTGACCGGATTCTCGAATCGGTCAAGGCGGGGCAATACGATGCCGGCTTGATTATTCATGAAGGACAGTTAACCTTTGAACGGGAAGGGCTGCGGTCAATCGTTGATCTTGGTCTTTGGTGGATGGAAAAGACCGGCTTACCGCTGCCGCTGGGAGCGAATGCGATCCGCCGCGACCTGCCGGAACAAACCATCACCGATGTTGTCCGGCTTTTGCACGGCAGTATTAAATATGCGCTGGAACATCGGGAAGAAGCACTGGATTATGCACTCGGTTTCGGACGCGGTTTGCAGCGGAGTGATGCGGATAAGTTTGTCGGAATGTATGTGAACGACTGGACTCTGGACTTCGGCGACACCGGCAGAAAAGCAGTTCGGGAATTATTGCAGCAGGGATACGTTCACGGCATCATTCCCAAGCGGGTCGTACCGGAATTCGTATGAGACCGCCGGTATATGTTTTTCCGTTAATCCTTGTACGGTAAATACGCTGCTTTGGGAATCATGTTTTTCGCCTGATGATAAGCAACCGCACGCCGCACAACCTCGTCAAGCGGCTCCTTCACCATCAGCGTATCACCGGTAACCAGCGTAATCAGCGTGTCCGGGCAGCGTTCCACATGCCGGATCAATTCCGCATTCAGCACAATCTCGTCATTGTTCAGACGTGTTAATAATATCATTCGAATAAAACCGATCTGTTAATGCCGCTTCATCAATCCCACCGCAAATTTTCCCGCACTTTTTCCGGTTCGGTTTGCAGTTTTTCCAGCAGTTGTTTATCTTCGTCCGACCAATGATCCGGCAGAACAATCTGCAACCTTGCAAACAAATCACCCGTCTCGCCCGATGCCGCCGGAATTCCGCAATGCCTGATCCGCAGTTTCATTCCGTTCACCGCACCGGGCGGCACCGTTAAATTAACACTTCCGTTCGGCGCAGGGACATCAATTTTTGTACCAAAAACGGCTTCCTTAAGCGTAACCGGCAAATCTACGTAAAGATGATGACCGCTGCGGCTGTAAAACGGATGTTCCGCCACATGAACCGTCAAGAGCAGCGAACCCGGTTTTCCGCCGTTCTGACCGGATCGCCCCAATCCCGGAAGCCGGATTTTTTTACCGCTTTCAAAACCGGCAGGAATCGTGACGGAAACCGTTTGTCCGTCCGCCGTTTTGATGTCGACTTTACCGCCGGTCACCGACAGCGTAAACGGAATCGTGACAGTCTGTTCAATATCCTGCCCTTTGGCGGAACGTTTACCGGCATTGACAAAATCTTCAGGAGAAACACTGCCGAATCCTTCGCCGAATGCCCTCATGAGGTCATCAACATTATTGAAATTAAAATTGCCGGTGCGGAAACGTCCGCCGGGCGCACCGCCACCGAATGACCACTGAAACGGTCCCTGTCCGCCGCCGGCACCGATTTGATCCGGCGAAACACCAAACTGATCATAAACTTTCCGTTTTTCGGGATTGCCCAGAATGTCAAACGCTTCCTGTACTTTCTGAAATTTTTCCCGCGCCTCTTTCGGATGGCTTTGGTTGAGATCAGGGTGATACTTCCGGGCAAGTTGCCGGTACGCCTTCTGTATCTCTTCCCGCGATGCCGATTTAGAAACACCGAGTACCTGATAGTAATCGTCCGATTTCATAAAGGGAAATTTTGAACTTGAATGAATGAGGAGGACACTCTTCTCCAGCAAATCCTGATTTTACTAAAAAAAAACAAAAACTGGAGAATGCTGCGGGCATCTAACGCCGGCTGCCCGGCACGCCCGGTCAGTTGCGTCTGTTTTTTTCGGATTTGCTGTTCCGTATTCTGCCGGCATCCGGCTCCGCTGACGGCAGTTCTTCCGCTGCTTCGTCATTTTTCTTCACATGTTCAAAACGTCCGAAGAGCATTTTGCCGGCACTGGTCTGCAACACACTGGTAACTGTCAGGACAATTTTTTCGCCGATATAATTCTGACCGCCTTCGACCACCACCATCGTTCCGTCATCGAGATAACCGATTCCCTGCGTGATTTCTTCCCCCTGTTTCAGGATTTCGACACTCAATCTTTCGCCGGGCAGAACAATCGGTTTCAATGTGTTTGCCAATTCGTTGAGGTTAATGACATCAACATTGTGGACTTTTGCAACCTTGTTCAGATTATAATCATTCGTAACAAGCCGCCCTTCAATATGTTTCGCCAGTTCCACCAATTTCAAATCAACCGGATACTTCTGAAACTCCGGCAGATCGGTGTCGTCAATCCGAATTTCGATTCGCTGCATTTTTTGCAGCCGGTTGAGAATATCGAGACCGCGTCTTCCCCGTGTGCGCCGATTGCGGTCGGCACTGTCCGCAATGTACTGTAATTCTTCAATCACAAAACGCGGCACGACAAGTTGATTATCCAAAAACAGCGTTTCCAAAACACCGGCAATACGCCCGTCAATGATCACGCTTGTATCCAGAATGAGCGGATGAAGTCCTTTTATTTCACGGCGGAATTCAACGTATGGAATAATGAAACGGAAATCGTCCCGCGTCTGCACAAGAAAACTCGTACAAAGATAGCAAAGGGAAATGCCGATCACCACCATCAGATTGTATTGGAACTGACTGTCGCCCGACGGCGGCAGCAGCGGAACAAGTGCATAGCCGAGCGATGCCGTCAAAAGCAAGCCGATGAGTAAACCGAAATAAATCGAGGAAATCCAAATCACCCGTTTACGCGGAATCACAATGTCCACAGTAACTAGAGTCAGTGCCAGCGCAACAATCGAGAGAAACGCCGCCAGTCCGACTAATGAGTCGTTGGCTGACATAATGTAGACACCAGTACCGCTGGCAATGAGAAAGAACGTACAACGAAGGATTAAAAGTCCCATGTCAACCCAATTGAAAAATTGATATTTCACACAATTTTAACATTTTTTCGGCGGTTTGCACAGAGACGTTCAAAACGTTCTTTGTTGTCTGCCGTCAGACGCAGGGGCAGCGTTTTTTCTCATCTTTTGCCGTTCTGTTTGCCGATGACGGACAGAAGAAGGGTTTTCTGCCGGAATAAGGGATAAAAATATGCTGCGTACTGTTTTTGCTGTGATGGTCGGTTTGTTCTGTTCACTGACACTGACCGAATCCGCTTCGGCTCAACAGAATTTCGGTCAGCAGTGGGGTGCGACTGCCGGAAATCAGGATTGGCAGCGGTTTTACCATTATCCCTACATCACGTATCCGCACAACTATTATTCGCCGGAATATTTTCGGAGTGCGCCGGATTTGTATCACCGTTATCCGCCGGAATTGCAGATTCCCGCCTACAACAAGGATTGGATCAATTTTTTCCCGATGCCGCAGCGTTATCACTACGGAAATCATTTCCGGCTTGATATTTTTTAGAAGCAGGTGTTTTGCCGTTGCGGTGCGTGTTGACCGCGGCGGTTTTGCGAAGGACAGATCGTTTATTTTTTCGTTTTTTCCGTCTTTCATTTTTCCTGACCGGCATAATCGGACTATTGATCGCTCTTTTTTGCCGATTCGGGGAAAAATCTTATAATCCCTAATTCCGATAGGTATTAAATTCCGAAAAGGATTTTGACAAGAAAACAGCGTGTTTTCTGCATCGGAAACATTTCACGGAACCCGTTATTTTTCAAGGCGAACCGTGTTATTTGACGGCTCATTTTAATGGAGGAATTTCAATGAAAAACAGAAGAAAAACGTCCGCTCTTTCCGCCTTGTTTTCGGCGGTCGGCGCGGCAATGATGACCGCAGGGACTGTCTGGGGGCAGAGTTTGCCGCCTCATCCGTCCTATCAGCAGCCGCAGCCCTTTTATGCTGCCGATGCGGCTGCCTCCGCCGACCTGGAATCCAGAATCTCGGCACTCGAAAGCGAACTCAAAAAGAAACAGGACAAAAAAGACCCGAAGAAAGGTTTCACCGCCAATCTCGACGGACGCGTGTATCTCGAAAGTTATCACATCTCCGGCGACAGCAGCTCGCCTCTTGCCGCATTGAATACAGACAATGATTACAATGGCATCAAAGACCTCCGTATCGGATTGCGGGGAGAAGGATACGATATTTTCGATTACCAGGTCCAGTTCTTTTTCGGCAATGCCAACACTGTTGAAGTCCGGGATGTTTGGCTCGGCGTGAAAAACGTTCCGCTGCTGGAATATGTCAAAATCGGGCATTACCGCGTAGAAGACGGAATCGCCAACCTGACGGGGAATCACAACATTAACTTTCTCGAATTTGACGGACGTGATTTTGCAACCGGCAGACGTATCGGTGTGAGTACCCAGCATCTTTGGGCGCAGGAACGTCTCCGAATTTTTGCCGGTCTTTATGAAGCCAAAAACGTGGTTCAATCAAATCGAAATGAAACAGTAAACGGTGTCGGCAACGATTGGGGAACGATTACGAACCTTCGCATCACTTACGCTCCGTATATTTCACGCGGTAAAGACGGGAAATACAACGGCAAGAACTTCCTGCTCTTCGGCGGGAATTACAGTTATTTCGATACTGCCCGGACTGGCGGCGTTCATGCTGATGGGGATTTTCAGCAGCGTTATGCGACACTCAATCCGGCATTTCAGAACTACGCATCAACACTTGGAGCAACAAACAGTTATCAGCAGTTCGGACTGGAATTTGCGTTACAAAAAGGACCGTTTGCGGTGCAGTCGGAAACCTACGCGCGGGTTTTCAATAACGTTGCCCAGCACGACCCGACGGTTTGGGGAACTTATGCCCAAGTCCGTTATTTTTTGTCGGGGGATTACCGCAAGTTCACTCCGTCATCGGCAACGTGGGGCGGTGTTGATTTGAAACACAATCTCGACCTGCAAAAAATCAATGACCATAACCTTGTGAAATGGCTTGGTGCATTGGAAGTGGCTGCCAAGTGGAGTTATACTGACACGAGTCATATTGATCCGGCTCGTACTCCTCCTCCGGGTGAGACAGATCCAGATAAGGTCTTTACCGGCAGTGTGAACGACATTACGCTGGGTTTGAACTGGTACTGGAATCCGCAGACGCGGCTGATGTTTGATTATATTCACGTGATGCCGAGTCACCGGACAACGGCCGGGCGTGACCATTCCGACATTGACATTTTCGCCACGTCCTTCCGGTACCATTTCTAACGGGGAAACGGCGGAGAACGGAGAATGCAAAGCGGGGGATATTCGTCCCCCGTTTTTTTATTTGTTTTCGGACAGCAATTGTTTGTTTTATTTCTCTTTCTAATTGTCAATTATCCATTCTCAATTTTCAATTAAAAATACTGCCTGCACGGCAATCACATTAGCGGGAGAGGTACATCTGCCGCAGTTCCGCCGCCAGATACATCGAACCGGTAATGCAGACAACATCTTTACTCTCC
>JAIRPZ010000121.1 GCA_031256755.1 Planctomycetaceae bacterium | reverse complement strand
GCCGCCCGAAGTTTTCACAACGGCGGCGTGAATTGCGCGTATGCGGACGGTTCGGTGCATTTCATCAGCAACAATATTACGATTGATGTTTGGCGCGGCTTGGGAACGAGCCAAGGCGGCGAAAGCGTCTCGCCATGATAAATTAGTTCGCAGACCGCAGATTGCAGACGGCAGCAAGAAAGGGGAAAGATTGCAGGTATTTTTTCTGCTGTCTGCCGTCTGCAAACTGCCGTCTCTCTAATTATCCATTTTCAATTCAAAGAACAACCTTTAACAATCACACACAAACATGAGATCATTGACAGCCATTACACTCATTATCGTAACAATAACAATCATTTCCGGCTGCGGGCAAAACGTACCGCTTTCCGGCAGGATAACGTTTTCCGACACCGGCGAGCCGTTGCCGCTGGGAACGATCGGCTTTACGGACGGCAAGATTCAAGCCCGCAGCGAAATTGATGCGGACGGCAAGTACGCACTTGGTTTTCTTTCGGCGGGCGACGGCTTGCCGAAAGGGGAGTACAAGATTTACATTCAGGCGGTGCGTGTTGAGTTGCAAACCGGACCGGACATGAACGGAGACGGAGAGCCGGACATCATCTGCAAAGAGACTCCGCTGATTGCGCAGAAATACGCTTCGCCGGAAACTTCCGGTTTGACTTTCACCGCAGACGGAAAAACAAAAACGTTTGATATTCAGGTGGAAAAGCCGTAAACGCTTATTTCGTGAAAACGGAACGAAATTGCGGAGAGAAAAAGTGCAAGAATTGCCGGCGGCGCGGGGTGAAAAATAAAGCCCTTTGCGGTATACAATGTGCGGTATACCTTTTTATGCAAGCGAATCGGACAGTTTTTCCGGCAATTCTTCCTTCACAGCCGTCCATTCCTGCAACACTTCGTTCACTTGTTTATCCAGCAAAACCAGCCGGTCGAGCAATTCTCCGTGCCAAATATCCAGGTCCCGAATCCGATCTGATATTGTATTCACAACTTGCCTCCTGACAAATCAAGCATCCTGTTTCCTGTGTTCAGTATCGGCGGAGGATTGGCGGCAACATGAAACGCCCGGTCTTTTCCTTATTTTTCGTTTTAATCCGTACAAAATTGCTAAATTGCCCAAATCTCCATTTTGCGCCGTTTGTGGTATCAATTTGTTGAATTGACTGCCGCAAAGCACTGTTTTTTCAGGGTTGTTTTCGACCAATCAATGATTTGATGACACGACTCTCCCCCCGCTCTTGATTTTATTTTTTTTCGTTGTAGAATAACCACCGATGCCGAACTGGCGGAATGGCAGACGCAGGGGATTCAAAATCCCCCGCCCGCAAGGGCATCCCGGTTCAAGTCCGGGGTTCGGTATTTCTTCGTAGGAAGCATAATCGCAAATTTCCGCACTAAAAATAAATTAGTGCGGTATCGGCATGGGTTGTTCAGTGCCGCTGCATTTTCGGTCGCGTCATAAAATTATTGGTGGTGTCGTGTCCCAAACTTAATTGTTTGGATACTATCAAAAAAAACTTGCTGAATGAACGGCTCCGCAGAGTTCACCCCCTTTTTTCTTGTTGCGTGCCATCTTTTGCAGATGGCCGCAGGATTTTACCAAACAATCATTTTAACACGACACAAAATCTCATACGTTTTGCTGCTGCTTGATTGATGTTTTGCAGCCGGTATAATGACCGGCGATGTCCGCTGCAAATATCTCTGTCATTCCTCCGGCGGAACAAGCGAAAACGCTGCCGCATACTCCCGGCGTGTATCTGATGAAAGATGCTGCCGAGCGGGTTATCTATGTAGGCAAGGCAAAAGACCTGCATAACCGGGTTGCTTCCTATTTCCAAAAATCGGCTCTGGAAGATAACCGGACGGCTCCGCTGATTCCTGAAATTGCCGGAGTGGATTTTATCGAAACCGGCAGCGAAGTAGATGCCCTGCTGCTTGAAGCCCGGCTGATCAAAGATATTCAGCCGAAATACAACCGCGACTTAAAAGATTCCAAGACATTTCCTTATCTGCAAATCCGTCTGCGGGAACCGTTTCCCAGAGTCGAAATGACGCGGATTCCGAAAGACCGCGGCGTAAAACTTTTCGGTCCGTTTACGAATTCTTCCGGTTTGCGCGGTGCAATATTAGCGTTACAAAAAATTTTCAAATTTCGGACTTGCACGCTGGACATTCATTTGAACGATGAACGCCGCCGCTGGTGCCGCCCCTGTATTCTTTATTCGATTCATCAGTGTTCCGCTCCGTGCAATTACCGGATTACGGCGGAAGAATACCGGAAAAACATTCACCGCCTTCTTCGGGTTCTGGAAGGGAAGCGGAAACAGTTGCTTGCCGATTTGCAGCGGGAAATGACGGTCGCCGCTGCGGAAAAACGTTATGAAGTTGCCGCCGCACTCCGGGATCAGATTCACGATTTGACAACGCTCGATCAGCGGGGCTGTGTGGATACGCATTTGCAGCCGGAATTATTTGCCGTCGATCCGCGGCAGGGCGTTTTATCGTTGCAAAAATTATTCAAACTCGAAACCGTCCCGCGGATTATTGAAGGCATTGATATTGCTCATCTCGGCGGCAACGATACAACGGCTTCGCTTGTCCGTTTCATTGACGGCTTACCGTTCAAGCCGGGCTACCGGCGGTACAAAATCCGAACCGTAGAAGGTGCGGACGATTTTTCGAGCATTGCGGAAGTCATTATGCGGCGGTTTTCGCACGAGGAAACGGATCAGCCGGTGCCGGATATTTTACTGATTGACGGCGGCAAAGGGCAACTTCATGCAGCAATGTCGGCATTGGAACGGACTCCGCAGCAGCCGGGAATGATCCTTTCGCTCGCCAAACAGGAGGAAGAAATTTATGTTCCGAATCAGGAACATCCGCTGAAGTTAAGCCGTCATTCGTTTGCGCTGCGGCTGCTGCAATACGTCCGGGATGAATCCCACCGCTTTGCACAGCATTACCATCATATACTGCGGAAAAAACGTTTTCAGGAGAAAAAATAAGAGGTTTCGTTATTATCTTTGTCTGTTTGCTGTGTTTGCCGCTGTGTTTTTCGACATCTGCAAGACGCTTTCATCCCCTTGCCTTATCATACCGGAATCGGAACACACGCAATAATTCATCCGTGATTTTTCTCTGCAACGCCGGCGGAATCGCAAAATGAGCAAAAACGAGTTTATCTATTTTTTGCTGCACCGCTGTTGTCAAACGGTTCGGCAGGTCAATCACTGTTTCCGTTTCGTCAAGCAACGGCAGAATCTGTTTCGGTACGGCAATCGGAAAATAGAGCGGAAATAATTTAATATCCGCTGCTTCGGACTTTAACAATCCGCCGCCCAAGTTCCTTCGGCCGGAGAGTTCCCGATACAAAAAGAATAAACCTGAATTACAGAACAGCCAAATGTTCAATTGTTTTTCTTCGTCCGGCTCGTCAAAATAAATATCCACAAAACTGTTTGACAACACGTTGCCGCTCACCCATCCGGCAAAATGTTTATCGCCGATGCCCCGCGGCATGATAATGACCGGATACTTGCGGGTCAATGTTTTGCCGCCGTTTAACTCGCTTGCATTGATTGATTCCAATACCGCCGCATCGGACGGATTTTCTCTGAATGAGTGATACAGACAATAATCAAATTTTTTATAAATATACCGGTACTCCTTAAAAACAGCGTTGATGATGTTTTCTTTTTGTATAAATTGCGGTTTGTGTTCTTTCGGAATAAACGTGTTTTGCGGAACATTGATTCCCTGTCCAATCGTGTAAAAGGACTGGTCTGTTTCTTTGCCTTTCTCGATGACCATTTGCAGCACAGAGAAAATTTCTTTGTCCGTTGACATAATCATGCCCCATTTCATATCGGACAAAACACTGCTTTTAATGCTGAATTCTTTGTTGTTTGTTGTCATCATACGGCTGCCGGATTTTTCCATCATATCAAAACAAACTTTTTTCGTTTCAGATTGTTTTTTGAATGCGGCAATGACTGTGTTCACGTTAACACTTGCTCTGTCAAAATGCCGAAACGGACTGTCGGTCACTCTGATATATTGCAGCGTTTTTGTTAAGAATTGAGATGCCTTTGCACCGTAATCCGTGTTAAGCCATCCGTTTTGGATGATTAACATACCCGTTCCCTGTTCGGACAATAACGCAATAGAACGGGGAAAGAAATAAATCGACAAATCCGAACCTTGCGTGATATATTGCGCCGGACTTCCGAAGTCCGTTTTGACTTGTGCCTGATACCGTTTTTTCATTTCCGCTGAAATGCTTGCACTGCGGGATTCAACATACGGCGGATTGCCGATGACAATGTCAAATTTTTCCGTGCCGAACATCCATTGCGGGTCAAAGAATCCGGCGGGCTTCGTTTGGTGATAAGGATCCCACTGCATCAGCAGTTTAATCGAATCATCTGTATAAAATGCCTGATTGTGCGGATTGCTGTACACATCAATTAAAATGTTGCGATAATGCGTATCGAATTCACGCAAACGTGTTTTCTCTGCCGGGGATCTTGCCGAAAAATGCTGCTGCCGTACATTTGTTAATGCCTTGATTGTTTGGGCAACTATCGGCAAATCCTTGAATTTCTTGGGAGGCAGCCCAATCAGCGTATCAGCACAAACAAATTTCGTTTCCAGATTCGGCAGCGGTTCAATACCGTAATTATCCTTTTTCTTGTCCGGTTTGATGTCTTGGAGTAAAGATAAGAATAGCCGCAATACGGTAATCTGCACCGCCATCGGCTGAATATCCACACCGTAAATCACGTTTTGCAGAATCTCCAACTTTTTATGATATTTTTCTTCCGGTGAAAGTTGCCTATCTGCATACAACCGGTTCATCATCACGTTCATAATGCTGCATGGAAACGCACCGCTGCCGCAAGCGGGGTCAAGAATTTTGCATTGCCGTAAATCATCGTTTGTTTTCAGATATTCGTCCAGCGATTCGTTCACCATATAGTCAACGATTTCCCTCGGTGTGTAAAAACTGCCGGTCACCTTGCGGCGGGTTTCTTTACTGTCTGTATCAATACACGCCAGCAAACTCTCAAATACTTTGCCGAGAAATTCAGGGTCAATCGTTGTTTGGTAATCTTCTTGGTCGATTAAATCGTCAAGCGATAATTTGTATTGATACTTCGATAAAATAGGGATAAGTCCTTCGGTTTCCTCCTGACAACCGCCCAATTCAGCAAGAAAAACTTTCCGTTTCTCCGCAAAAAAATATTCGTCGGGCAATGGAAATTCATCGCCGTCCAATTCATTGAACAAGCCGCCGTTGAGAAACGGGATTGTTTGGAATTGTTCTTTAACGTTGCGGATATTCAGCATAAGTTTTACATTCTCAAAATCCCTGTGTTCTTTCATCGGCGTATTAAGGCAGTGAAACAGGTTGCGGAGAATAACTTTATAAAACTTACAGCCGTCCTCTTTTAAGTTGTTCTTGAGCCAATCCCCGTTAAATAACGTCTGCGGAATAAGTTCTTCTTTTTCTCGAAGGAAAAAACAGAGTATTAAACGGAAAATAAGCCGGAGCGCATATTCCGCTCCGTTGACGTTGTTTTCCCGCATCAACGGAGTGTTGCCTGCCCAGTAAAACCAGTTCCGCAGTTCGATATAAAACTTGTTGCCGACTTCTTCCCGCTGCTTTTCTTCGTGATAGATTTGTTCTTTGACTTTCTCAAATGCTTTTTTAACATCATCAACAGTACATTGAATTAACTCGGTTTCCTTCCCGCTCTTTCGGAATACTTGCACGGGAAATCCCTGTTCGATGAGCAACCGGTGCAGCCGCTTGTCAATGCAGGAGCGGTCGGTTATCACGCTGTCCTGCCAAACAATCCGATGTTCGATGTTGAGTTCGTGTCCTTCTTGCCCGACACGTTTTTCAACCGAACCGCGGGTTTCGCCGATTTTCAGATAACCGGCATTTTTCGGAATATCCGGCATGGTAAAAGCGTAAAGTTTCATGGACGTTGCTGCGGGCGGCAGATTTTTTGTTGAACATGGAAATTCGTAAAAATCCGTATTCTGTCACAAGTATTATATTATCTGCAAAATCCGGCGGCGATTCAATAGGATTGATTCTGCCGGTCAGGACACCGCTGAACGCTCTCTTCCGGCTCTTTCCCCTATTTTACCTAACCGGCAATTTACAACTAACCGGTGCGATATGACCGGTGAAATTACGAAAAACCGGCAAAACCGGTATATCGGTCAATTTCCGAACCCGCATAAGACGATCTTCACAACTGACAATGCGGAAAACGTGAAGACAGATCGCCGCTCAAAGTTGTCAAAAAACATTAACAAGGGTGTCCGCAACGCATCAAAACGAAAATTACAGGGGAACGATATGCCTACAAGATTTCAAAAAACATTATCTATCGGATTAAGCAGTCTGCTTGCTTTCGGCGGTTTCGGTACTGCCTGTTGGATGGTCAATGCCGCAGAAACCGGCAAACGTGTACCGAATGTTTTGCACGAAATGGTTCCGCACGTCGTTTTGCCGGAAACCATTCAGTATGATAAATCGGTCAAACCGCTGCCGGGCAGCGGAAAGTCCTATCCCAATGCGGCATCGGTTGCGTCCTATACGGCATTTCCGTCGTATCAGATTCCCGCTGCCGCTGAATTCCGTCCGGTGGAACAAAATGTCTATCCGGTTTCTCCGGCTCCGCTGCCTGCCCCATTGCCGAATGAGAAAAAAGCGGAAGAAAACGAGCCGGCAGATACCGAATTGACCGCTCCGAAACAGACCGCATGGACAACCGCCAAGAAACTCGCCGGAGACACCGCCGGAAAAATCACCGAAGGCAAAGACATCCGGCTGACCGATAAGCCCGTTGAACCGATTCAACTTGCCGCTAACGATGAAGCCTTGATTCCGGTATTGCCGGCACCGGACAGCACCATCACTCAAACCGGTATTTTTTGTCAGCATCCGGCAACTCCGCCGTCCGCGTGGTCGTTTAGTTCGCCGCTGTTCAAAGTCGCTTCGGTTCCAGCCGGCTGGGGCGGGCAGACCGGCTATATCAATCACACCGGTCCGAAAGGATACGGTACGCAAACAGTCGGCTTTGCTCCTTACGGGCAGCCGGCGGGGAGTTCTCCCGCAAATCCTGATGCTGCCGCATTGCCGCCGGGTCTTCCGTATTCGACCTTTCAAATGGGAGGTTCTGAACGGCAGGCGGTGCCGCAAACATACATCCTGCCGAACGGAATGATTCTGCTGACTCTGCCGCCGGATCACACCGGCTGCGGTATGATCCGCTGCCGTGCCAACCATCAGCCGCGTACAATGCTGCTGCCGCCTGCACCGCCGATGCAAAACGTTCCGCCGGCGCAGGGAGCCATGCAAAGCATGATGATGCCGAATATGATGCAGCCGGGCATGATGCCGGGGATGATACAAAACACAGCCATGTTTTCCGGCACGCGGACGATGCCATTTGTTCCGGTAACGGTTATGACTCCGATGGGACCTGCCGTTGCCGGCTATCAGCAAGCCCCGATGATGCCGCCGTCGTTTGAACCGGCATCATGGACTGCGGCGATACAGTCGCCCCTGATGCCGACTATTCAACAGGTTCAGGCATCGGTTGCCCCGGCGGCTCCGGCAGCAGGGACTGCACCGGGCAGTGCAACAACTTCTGCCGGCGAACCGTCCGCAGAAACAGCGGCGGAGTTAAAAACTCCGGCAATGCTGAACGCTCCGTTGAATGCGGGACAAACGCAGCCGCTGGGAGTCATTGCCACGCCTTACGGTTTTTTTGCGGTACAGCCGCAGGTGCAGCTAGACGGACAAACACCGGCGGAAGCGAATGCGGTGCCGCAACCCTTACCGCAAATGATTCCGCAGATGATGCCGCAAAATCCGTATATGTATGCTGTGCCGTATGGTTATGCCGGTATGCCGCAGCATTTGGGTTACGGCGGTCTTCCGGTGATGAACGCCGGTTATCAGATGATGCCTGCCGGTATGCCGGGTTTCGGTCAGGCTCCTATGGGACAGCCGCAAATGGGTTTGGGCATTGCCGATGTCGTGCAGTTGATCACTTTGTTGAATGCCAATAATAAACCTCGCCGTCAGCGGTTGATGGATCGGATTGCGGAGCGGCGTGAAAACCGCTTATCTTCCGGCGGCGACCCGCTGGCGCAACTGATGCAGGCGTGGACAACGCCGTATGTATCGCCGGATATGACGCTCCGGCAGCCGGCGCGGAATGCTTATCCTTACGGCTATTTCGGAGCGGTACCGCAGCCGGTCAGTACGGCGAATTACGGGGGTTATCACAACTTTTATATGGGCAATACCAGTTATCCGGGGCAGTATTGAGCCCTTGCCGGACAGGCAGTATTTGAGAGCAGACAGATGCGAGAGCGGGGGACATGCGTCCCCCGTTATTTTCGGACAGGATTTTATTACAGAAATAAGGCCCGTCCGGCAAGGATTACCCCGAAAGATCACTTTTTCTTCGGAGACGGTTTGGCAGCGGTCTTTGCCGCAGGAGTGGCTGCCGCCGCTGCACCTTCTTCTTCACCCTTCTTCTTTTTCTTCTTTTTGACAACAACGCGATAAACGCGAACCTTCGGCAATCCGCACGGACCGTCCTCTTCATTCCACCGATCCTGCTGCTGCAATTTTTCGATTCGTTCGGCACGGGTCAATACGTTTCTTGCCCGCACAATACCTTTCCGCGTCCGAAGACTTTTGTCAACCGTCATATAAGGGGTACTCTCAATAAATTTTTCACCGAAAGACAGCGGGATATTATACCCTATTTTGCCGGTTTGTAAATGTCCCCCTCCCGCTGTCGCATCACCCTTTCTTTTCCATTTTTGCCCATGAATCCCGCAGCGGAACGGTGCGGTTGAAAACCGGCTGCCCCGGCTTGGAGTCCGCCGAATCCGCACAGAAATAGCCCGTCCGCTCAAATTGATACCGTTCCGAAACCGACGCGTCCGCAAGCAGCGGCTCCAGTTTGGCATCCCGAATCACTTCCAGCGAATTCCTGTTCAGATACTCTTTATAGTCCGCCGGGTCTTGCGGGTCGTCAGGATTTTCTTTGCCGAAAAGCCGGTCATACAGCCGGACTTCCGCCGTTAACGCATGAGACGCACTCACCCAGTGAATCGTTCCCTGCACTTTGCGTCCGTCCGCCGAAGTCCCGCCCCGCGTTGCCGGGTCGTAAGTACAATGAACTTCCGTCACGTTCCCCGCCGCATCCTTGACGCAGCCGGTACATTTCACATAGTAAGCATAACGCAGCCGGACTTCCTGCCCCGGCGTGAGACGGTAATACTTTTTCGGCGCATCTTCCATAAAGTCATCGCGTTCAATGTACAACTCTTTTGAAAAAGGAATCTGCCGCACGCCGTCCGCACTGTTTTCGGGATTATTGACCGCTTCAAGTTGTTCCGTTTGCCCGTCGGGATAATTGTCAATGACCAGTTTCACCGGTTTCAGCACCGCCATCCGGCGCAACGCCCGTTTGTTCAGGTCTTCCCGCACCGCATTTTCCAGTTTCACCGCGTCAATGATGCTGTTGAATTTTGCTACGCCGATTTCTTTGCAGAACGCCCGAATGGATTCCGGCGTGTAGCCGCGCCGCCGGTAGCCGCAAATCGTCGGCATCCGCGGGTCGCTCCAGCCGGAAACGAATCCGCCTTTCACGAGTTCCAGCAGTTTGCGCTTGCTCATCACGGTATAAGTCAGATTGAGGCGGGCAAACTCGTATTGATGCGGCCGCCAGATATTGTCAAGATTATCGAGAAACCAGTCGTAGAGCGGACGGTGATTCTCGAATTCCAGCGTGCAAATCGAATGAGTAATGTTCTCGATGGAATCCTCCAACCCGTGCGCCCAATCGTACATCGGGTAGATGACCCATTTATTGCCGGTGCGGTGATGTTCCGCCTTAATAATCCGGTACATTGCCGGGTCGCGCAGATTAAAGTTCGGCGAGGCGAGGTCGATTTTTGCCCGGAGCGTGCGTTCACCTTCTGCAAATTTTCCGTCCCGCATTTGCCGGAAGAGTTCGAGATTTTTCTCCGGCGGGAAATTTCGTCCGGCACTGGGAGTCATCGGAATCTCCGGCGTTCCCCGATTGGCACGCATTTCTTCCGGTGTCTGGTCGCAAACGTAGGCTTTTCCTTTTCGGATAAGTTCTTCCGCCCATTCGTACATCCTGTCGAAGTAGTCGGAGGCGTAACGGATTTTGCCGGCGAGGTCTTCACCGGTGAGCCATTGAACATCTCCGATAATGGATTCGACATATTCGGTTTCCTCTTTGGAGGGATTGGTATCGTCAAAACGGAGCGTAAAATTGCCGTTGTATTTCTTTGCCAAACCGTAATTCAGGCAAATACTTTTGGCGTGTCCGATATGGAGATAGCCGTTGGGTTCCGGCGGAAAGCGGGT
>JAIRPZ010000097.1 GCA_031256755.1 Planctomycetaceae bacterium | reverse complement strand
GCCCGATTCGGAATTTGAGACGCTATTCAAAACTTCTGGACAAGACCGTTGTTAACAGCCGTCCGCTTGTCTTTTTTGGCGGCAACGTGTATCATATATGTACGTTCAATTCGCCGCCGGAGAGAAACAAGCAGACATGAAATGCCGTCTGAAATACTGCCTTTTTACTTTTATCACGTTTTATACCGCCGCTGCCTTTCCGCAAGACGGCGACCGCTTTATTGCCGATTCTCTGAAAATGCTTTCCGCAGTGCGGACTGTCGAATGTGATTTACTGATCGATACGGTTGCAAACAGTAAAGAGTATTCGGCAAGAGGCAGTTATCAGGAACAAGTATTGCCGAATACTGCCGGAAATGCTTTTTTGCGGTCAATGTACCGGCTTGAAATTTATTTTTCAATGGCTTTGTCGGCTGCACGCGATGCCGACCCGAACCGGATGACGCTCGTTTGTCACCCGTCTGAAGACCGGGAAAAGAACCGAATCGAACGCTATACTTCCGTTGAAGGAGTAAAAACATTCAGCACGATTGATCTCGGAAAACTTGAAGAGAAACTCCGCAATGCCGGTCATACTGCTCAAAACAACACAGAAAACAGCATGGTCTTTGCACAGATCAGCGAAGTTCGTTATTTAGGGGGACTTGCCGGTATGATGCGGCAAATTGCCCGGACGTATGAATTTGACGCACCGGTTCAGGAAATTTTGCCGGGAGAAGAAAAAGTTCCGGTCTTAAAATTGACAGGTTCGATACGGCACACACTTCATAAGGAATTATTACCCCGTTTCGGCGGGCTGAATAAGAAAGGGCAATACCCCGCCGGTTATCCCAGCGATATTGAGATTTCGCTCGGCAGACATAATGATTTTCCGTACAAAATCCGTTATCTCCGCCGGCAGGCAGAAGGTTCGGACAAGAAGGAATTGTTATTACAGGAAACGTTCTCAAATGTAAAAGTGAACGCTGCTCCGATACCGGTTTCGGTATTTGATCCGCTGAATGTTCCGGCAGAGGTCTTTCAAGTCAAAGACGAAACGGAAAATTTTCTCCGCTCGCTGGGTTTGCCGCAATAATGAGGACAGCACAGTGCGGGAAGAAACAGGAACATTTCTCCCGCACCGCCGTTTCTTTCTTATCAATTATTCTTCTATTCTTCCTCAATGCGGATATTGCGGTACCAGTTTTCGTGAGGACCGTTTGTGTGAATCTGCAAACCGATGATGCCTTTGCGGGGAATGTCCGCCTGTGTTTCCGTAAAGGACGCACACGGCACACCGTTGACCGAAATTTTGACCGTATCCCCTTTACAGACAATCACGACCTCGTTCCAGTCATTCGGCTTGAAACTCTTCTTTAACGCTTCTTTGTCGGGTGCTTCGGCGAAGAATAATCCGCCGCGTCCCTTCAGTCCTTGCCCGTAAAGATTTCCCCAATACTGACTGGTGATGGTCATATCGGCTTGATAACCAACCACATCGCCGCCGGGAACCGGACGTTTCGACCGGAACTGCACCCCGCCGTTGGCACCTTTATCACCGGTAATTTTCGCTTCCAAACGGAGCGTGAAATCACCGTATTCTTTTTTGGTGGCAACATACATCGTTTTTGTCACCTTTTCTTTCAAAGAACCGCCAACAATTGCACCGTCCTGAATCCGCCACCATTTCTGCTGATCGCCGAGTTGGTCAAAGTCCCAGCCCTCCCAGGTTTTGCCGTCAAAAATTGCCGTACCCCCTTTGGACTGCTGTTCCTCAAGGAGGAATTTCGGCTGTTTGTCAAGATCGGCTTGGATTCGCTCTTTGAGTTCGCCGACGAGTTTTTTCTGCTCTTCACGCGTTGCCAGCGGTTCAATGGACTCCAGCATCTCAAGGCGTTTCGCCGGAGGCAGGTTGCCCGTTAATTGACGGACAATCCGAATATAACCGTTGACCGCCCGAATCCGAAACTTTTCCACAGGAAGAGTTTTGGCAAGGTCAAGCAAACCCGGTGCAATTTCCGCCGTTGTCCATTTGCCGAGCAATTCCGTTGCTTTATCGGCAACAGCATTGTCGCTGCTTTTTGCCGCTTTTAACAAGGATTGTCCCGCTTTTTCGCCGCCGACAGCAAGAAACAATTCCAAAACGAATTGTTTCTTTTCCGTGTTGCCGGAATTTCCTGCTTTCTCAAGTATCGCGACGGCTTGATCCCGTTCAGAAATCCGCATACATGCCAGTTTGAGAGGTTCGCGGAATTTTTCCTTTTCCGCTCCTTCGGCTTTTTCGTACAGACCGAACAACGTCTCCAAATCACCGGCGGTCGTCACCATTTGAGCAAATGCGCTGACAGCGGCGTTCCGAATATCACTGTCGGAATCATTAAACAGGGATTGGGCGGCTCGCGCACCTTCGGTAATGCTTCGGGCGGCAATCACATTTAATGCCGCCAGACGTACCGGTTTTTCTTTCGATCCGAGGGCATTGACAATGGCGGCATTAAATTCAGCCCCGTGAATTTTCATCAAACTGTTGTTTCCGGCAGAAGCAAGAGCGGCATCGGATGCAGCGGCGGCCTGTAGAATCGCATCCAGCCCTTTCAGATCGCCGGCGTTACCGAGTGCTTTCACCGCAGCAACCTTCACTTGCTGATCTCCGCTTTGGGCAAATTGGATCAGCGGTTCAACGGAACCGGGGTCTTTACGGACACCGATCACTTCGATCAATGCCGCTTTTCTCTCTGCCGGCAGCGAACCGAAATTGTCAAGAATTAACCGGCTTGTTTTGGGAGATTTCAATTTGTTGGCAATGTCCAGCACGGCACGAACATCCAGTTTATCGTCTGATTTCAGCAGCGTCAGGAATACCGGAATCCCTTGTTCTTCATCGAGCAGCACGGAATCCCGGATCGCCGCCGTTTTGACGGAGGCGATGCCGCAATTTTTCAAAGTTTCGAAAACCGCTGCCGCTTCCGTTTTTTTACCGTTTTTGATCAGATATTCCGCGGCGAAAAGCATACCGGTTGCCGCTTTGATGCGGTTCGGACTGTTCGCATCGCCGAGGATTCCTTTCAAGGTGTTAACGGATTCTTCGGACGCAATTTTACCGAGGGCAAGAACAGCGGCTTGAGCGACAAGCAGATCGTCCGACTTTGTCAATTTGACAAGTTCGGCTTCGGATTTTGCATCGCGCAGCCAGCCGAGCGATTCAATGACACCGGCAAGGTTTTTCCCTTTGAGGACAGCGAGCGATTCCCGAAGCGTGTTGACTCCGATACTGTCAGCCGGATTGTCCCCAGCACCTTTCGGTATATTGATCAGGGCGGAACGAACCACAGTGTTCAGTTTTTCGTTGGCAAGCAATTTTTTGAGTGCGGGAACGGCTTCGACAGTTCCCCATTCGCCCAGTTTCAAAGCCGCGGCAGCTGCTTCGCCTAACTGTTTATCGTCAGGATTGGCAGCATCGGCAGCACTTTGGAGAACAGCGAGGTGTTTTTCAACGGCAGCGTCCTGCTGGGCAGATACAGCCGCAGCAAGGAAAAGGATCAAAAGCGAGCAAGAAAGTAAATGTCTCATTTTCATCTTGTTTGTTAAAGGATACAGAATACGTAATTGTTGCCGAAAAAAAATAAAAATCAAGAGAGTCCGAAATGTCCGCTGCCGGCGGGCGGGCGTACCGTCCGGTACAGGAAAAGCAGATAAAAAACAAAATAAAAACAGACAAGATAAAAAACAGGAGGAGACCTTGCGGTCTCCTCCCTCCCACTCCCGATGCCTCTCACTGCACCGGGACCAACAACCTGTTTCTGTTAAGCCCTGCGGCTGTCTCTTATTTTTTTACGTTTTTACTTTTATGCCCTTTGCGTTTATACTTGTCCGTTTTTTTCATTTGCTTAAACCTATCTATCGGCTTTTGTATTCTTATACAGCAATAAAAATGCCAATTTTTACACTTTTTTTGTTAAAATCGTAAATTCTTTGTATTAAAGAGTTTATAACAAATCGCTGATGCAGACCGCAAATCGGAGAAACAATGAAGGAAAATGTGCTTCCAAAAAGTGTATTATTTTAATGTATTAAAACAGCACATGTGCATTATTTTAACACATTTTTTAGGGAGTGCAAGCGGCGTTGCGGAATTGTGCTAAATTGTGTACAGTGCCGGATTTAATGAGACACTGGGAATGAAACCGGCTGTTGACCGGCGGACGGCGGTGTTTGGTCGGCAATCCGTTTCGGCATGGGTTCGGTTTCGTGAGACGAAAAAATCACAGGGTTATAGGAATCCGTCCGGTTCGGCTGCGGATTTCGGACAAGTGAATCCAAAAATTGCTCCGAAGTGCCATTGAGAACAATCACATCGCTCGGAATTTCCGGGTTCCGGCGCGATCTTACAATCAAAATAATTTCATCGCCGTCTTGTTTTCGCCGTTTAATTTCTTCCAGCGTTGCTGATTCTTTACTGGTTATGCCGTTTTCGTTTTCTCTGTATTTCGGCAGCGGCACAGCCGGTACCGGTTTTGGCGCGTCCGGCAGCGGTTCAAGCGGCGTTAATGCTGCCAAACCGTCTGTCACCGGCGGTCTTTCCGGCAATTTTTCCAGCGGAGCGATATTCGGCAGCGTGTTCGGCGGAACAGCGGTCTGCGGCGAAGGCGCAGAAGAGCAAAGGAGAGACGGTTTCGTATGGACATCCGAAAGGTTTTTCTTATCCAGCACGTGGCGGATGACATGAGCCGGGACAAAATGTCCGTCATTTTCAACCGGATCAGCCGTATTGCAAACGCCGATCAAAAAGCCCTCGGCATTAAAAAGTCCGCCGCCGCTTCTTCCGCTGACCGGCGCACCGGCAACCTGAATGTAATGAAACGGCAACTGATTTTCTTTGGGAGTTCCGATTCGATCTGTGGATAATATCTGATGGGTCTTGACGCTCGGATTTCCTCCGTGATCGCATCCCACGCTAAAAACCTGCTGCGAGGGCTGAATAGTACAGGAAGCCGGTGCAACGGGCAGCGCACGCAGGGGGCAAGGCGGTCGGACAGCAACTAGAGCCAGATCAATTTCCAAGTCATAATAGAGACAGGTTCCCCATACTTTTACGGTCGAATTTTCACCGAAAAGATGGACTTCGATATTTTCTTTCCCTTTGCAGCCGCGGAAAATATGCCCGCATGTTAAGATGAGGGCTTCTCCCTGCCGGGTGTCAATGATCGTACCGGTTCCCCAGGAATGAGCGTGGTCGGTATCAACCCGAAGTTTTACGGACGACAACACAAGCGGAGAGACGGCGGACGGCTGCGGAACGGCTGCCGGCGCAGAAACGGCGGCAACGGTCAAAAAAAGCGGCGATAATAACGTCTGCAATCCCAGCATAAAATAAGCCTCCTTGCTTTGCGGAAATTCATCCTTGAATTTCCGTTGTCGATCCGAATGGGGGGATTTTAACGGAAATGACGATTTGCGGCAAGAGCAAAATTTTGGGACACAGCCCTATTGCGAAACCGCCGCCTGCTTGTGGATTTTCCGAAGAGTGTTAAAATCAGGAAAATCAGTTTTTCCGGTAATTTCCTCCCCTGCCAACAATAACAATGTTCTGTTTTCTCTTTGCCGTTATTGTTTTCGGTTTTGGTTTCCTTCTGTATTCATATTACTACGATCAAAAACAGGAAGAAAAATTCGTACAGCGTTGCCGGCACGTATGACGGAACAACGTGGAAACTCTATGTTAACGGCGAATTAAAACATACGAAAACCTATGCTCCGCCGAAAGGGATTACCAATCTCGACGTGAATAACAAAGGTTATACGCCGCAATGGTTTGTCGGACGGCATGGACAGAGACCATTGTGTACAGGGCATAAGCATTATCGTCAAAGGTAATGTAACAACAAATGGAGTAAAGATTAGAACATTCTGGACGAAGTGAACAAACCACGATGAATATCGAATTTGATAAAATAGAATCCTATGTCATCAACAAAATATTTACAGCAATGCCGCTGAACGAAGCCGTTATATTTCGAGAGCAGTATAATAACCGGCAGAATATCAATCGGAAAGTTGATACATGCGGTTGGTATGCTCATTTTTGTATCCCAAACGAAGTTAAAAAAATAGCGAACACGAATACATTGCACATAGGCGATGTTGTTATGCCGGTTGCCGGTATGGAAACAGGGATTGGGTTCATTCTGCACATCTCTGACGGCTATATTAGTTGTTTAGAGTCCTATACATACGGGGAATATTTACCTGCGTCAATACCTATCAATTTCGCAAACGGCGCAATGAAATTGACAGCAAAAAGCGGGTAATGTCGCGGAAACAGAACAATATATTCAGTGAACCTTTTTAACGCTTCTTCATCGTTTTGATTTTCAGACATGGTTGCCGGGACATCAGAACCGGACAGAGAAAAGAACAATTCCCATTAAAATAATTTATGTTAAAATCTTTTTATGTCCTATTTTGTATCCAGTACCGCCCGAAAACTGCCGGTCAAGTACCGCACCGACCTGACAGTTGAGCGGCAACTCTATCACGGACGTATCTACTGGCTGCTCCGCGATCCCATCGGCGGACGGTTTTTCCGGCTTGAAGACGGTGAATACGCCCTGCTCCAACTCTTTGACGGAAATCATTCGCTCAACGACATCAAACTCGCCTTTGAAAAAAACTTTTCGCCGCAGCAAGTCCAACTCAACGAATTACAGCATCTGCTCGGACAATTTCACCAAAACGGTCTCATCATTGCTTCCGCTCCCAATCAGGGGGAAGAACTGCTCAAACGAAATAAAAAACGGAAACGGAAAGAACTGCTGCAAAAATTCACCAATGTACTGGCAATCAAATTCAAAGGATTCGATCCCGACCGGATGCTGAATTTTTTGTATCCGCTTGTCCGCATGGTCTTTCATCCGTTTTTCCTTTTTGCCGCCCTCTGCCTGTGTCTTGCGGCGTTGACGCTTATTCTTGTGCAATTCGACACCTTCCAGTCGAAACTGCCGGAGTTTTATACTTTTTTCAGTCCGGTCAATCTGCTCTGTTTGAGTGCGGTACTGGCCGCAACGAAAATCCTGCATGAATTCGGACACGGTCTCACCGCCAAACATTTCCGCTGCGAATGCCATGAAATGGGCGTAATGATTCTCGTGCTGACACCATGTTTATACGTTAACATTTCCGATGCGTGGCTGCTGCCGAATAAATGGCACCGGATAGCGATTGCCGCCGCCGGTATGGCATCGGAATGTACGCTGGCGGCTTTTTGTACATTTATCTGGTGGTTCTCTGTGCCGGGCTTGCTTCATTACCTTGCGCTGAATATCATGTTCGTTTCTTCCGTCAGCACGATTCTTTTCAACATCAATCCGCTGCTGCGCTATGACGGTTATTATATGCTGTCCGATTACCTTGAAATTCCGAATCTCCGGCAGAAAGCATCGAAGATTCTGACGCGACAATGCTCGCAGATACTGCTTGGCATTAAACCGCAAAAAGACCCTTTTTTACCGAAACAGAATCAAATCTGGTTCGCTCTTTATTCGATAGGTGCTTTTTTCTACCGCTGGGTGATTACCGCATCGATCCTTTTTTTTCTCTATGCTTTTTTCAAGCAGTACGATTTGAAGATACTCGGACATGCTGTTGCGGTCATGTCGCTGTTCAGTTTGTTGGTGATGCCGATGATTAAAGTTGTCAAGTTTTTCTGGATACCGGGGAGGATTTATCAGGTGAAACTGATCCGTTTTTATTTTTCTGTAACAATTTTAACGGCCGTGATTTCGTTTATCCTGTTTTATCCGCTGCCTCATACGGTGATTGCACCGGCAATGACGGAACTGCGGCAGACCGATACCCGGCAGGTATTTGTCCCGGACATCAAAGGGGGCTGTATGCTGCGTGAAATCTGTGTTGTACCGGGACAGTTCGTTGAACCGCTGCAAATCCTTGCGGTGCTGGAAAATCCGTCGCTGCAAATGGAACTGACCGAATTGGAAGGAAAGTGCGGCGACTTGCAGCAGGAATTGAAGGCGTTGGAAGCCATGCAGAATTATAAACCGGAAACGGCATTGCGGATCGGTCCTGTCAAACAATCGCTGGCGGCTTCTTTGGAATTGCTGGCAAACAAGCGTCAGGATGCGGCATCGCTTGTTCTCCGCTCGCCGGTATCGGGCATTATTGTTTCGCCGCCGCGGAAGCCGCACAAGCCGGTAACAGACGACCAATTGCCGGAGTGGTTCGGAACGCCGCTCGAACCGGAAAATCTCGGCGCAACATTGGAAGCCGGTACGCTCGTTTGCTGCATCGGCGATCCGAAGCGGCTGGAGGCGGCATTGATTGTCGATCAATCGAAGACCGTTTTTTTGTATCAAAAACAGCGTTCTGAATTAAAACTGCACGAATTCCCGGATAAGACGTATTTCGGCAAAATTGAAGAGATTGAAAAACAGCCGGTGACATCTTTGCCGATGCAGTTATCAACGCGGGCGGGGGGCGAAATTCCGACTTCATCGCAGCCGGACGGTTCGGAACTGCCGAACCGGGCGCACTACCGGGTTCGGATGCTGCTGGACAATGACGATTTATCAATTCGGGCAGGCATGACGGGCATTGCCAAGATTCATACGGATAACCAAACGCTCGGCTACCGGCTCTGGACATTATTTAATGAAACGTTTAATTTCCGGCTGTAAGGCGGAATATTCTATCATGATCCGTATTAGCTCCCCGCCTGTAATATCTTCTGTATTTTGCCGCTGCTGAATGTCCGCTGTTTTGCAATATCCAGTGGAGTTTGTCCCGCATTGTTCGTTTCATAAACGCTTTTTTGGCTCGTACTCATTTTACACAATAACCGAATAATACCGGTTTTCCAATGCTTGCGGACCGTAATATGAAGAGGCGTATCGCCGTCTTTATTGGCAATATCTACGTCGGGGTTCAGAGACAACCAAAATACAATCGTATCATGGTCTTCGGTATGCATGACTAATTGATGCAGAATAGTATTGCCGTTTACATCTATCACGTTAATGTTGGCTCCTCCTTCTTCAACAAGTAGTTTAACTTTTTGCCTGTCAACGGAAGTCTGCGGAAAGAGAGAAGGCAACGAAGTAGAAAGTCCAAATTCAAACATACGAAATAAACGATCTGTGTTTTTGGTTTTATCGCCCTGTTTTGCGGATTTACGGAACCATTCGATGGCTTCCTTTTCGTCTTTCCGTAAGCCATAGCCTTTACAATAACACTCTCCAAGTTGCCATTGTCCATCGGTATCCCCCTGTTCGGCTGCTTTGTGGTACCATTTGACTGCTTCCTCTGTGTTTTTGCTCAAACCACCCCAACCCACAAAAAACGCGTCGCCAAGAGATACCTGCCCCCCAGCACTGCCTTGTTCGGCTGCTTTACGGAACCATTTGACTGCTTCCTCTATGTTTTTGCTCAAACCGCCAAAACCTTCAAAAAACATAAGCCCAAGCAACCATTGCCAATCGACATTGCGTTGCTCTGCTGCTTTATGAAACCATTTGACGGCTTCCTCTGTGTTTTTGCTCAAACCGCCCAAACCTTCAAACAACGCAAACCCAAGGCATATCTGCCCGCCAGCATTTCCCTGCTCTGCTGCTTTACGAAACCATTTGACGGCTTCCACTGCGTTTTTGCTCAAACCGCCCGAACCTTCAAACAACGCTATCCCAAACCGTACCTGCCCCCCGGCATTACCCTGCTCGGCTGCTTTGCGGAACCATTTGACTGCTTCCACTTCGTCTTTGTTCAAACCACCCCAACCTTCAAACAACGCAATTCCCAATAAGCACTGCAAATTGTCATCGCATTGTTCTGCTGCTTTGCGGAACCAGTTAACTGCTTCC
>JAIRPZ010000071.1 GCA_031256755.1 Planctomycetaceae bacterium | reverse complement strand
TGCGTCCCTATTTTTTCCTCTTTATTTTTATGCTGTGTCTGATCAGCGGCTTGATCTATTGGCGGCTGCATATCCGCCGGCGTTTAGAACGCGAAATCAGCGATCCTTTGTTTTTGGTGCAGGAATTGAACAACGCTCACCAAATTTCCCCGCAGGAAAAACGGCTGATGCTGGATTTGGCAGCGGACAACGCACTGCCGAATCCGCTGACTCTGTTTGTCGAACCCCGGTTTTTTCTTGACGCACGGGAAAAAGCATCGTATGCGTCTTCGCGTGAGATTATCGAATCGCTGCTCCTGCGGCTGTTCAGTATCGAAGTGAAAAGTTGAAGTCCGCACGGACGTGAAATCTTTTTGCATGCCGGCGGGAGAATTGATAAAATACTGGAAACGGAGTGGTCCGTTTCCAGTAAACTCTCACTCTAATCTTTTGAACAAAACATACGATATTGCCGTTGTGGGTGCCGGACCGTCAGGAAGCACGCTTGCCCGTCTTCTTGCCGGACGCTGCCGGATTCTCCTGATTGACAGCAGCAAACCGAAATGCTGCGGCGGAATTCTGACGCAGCATTCCGTTCACGCCCTTGCCGGCTTGAATCTCCGTCTTCCCGAACCCGTCAGCGATGCGAGACAGCCGGAGGCGGTCAGCGTGATTGACGGCGACAACCGGCTGATCCGCCGTTACGCCCGGAAATACATCAATATTGACCGCACTGAATTCGACCGCTGGCTTCTTTCCCTCGTGCCGTCAGACACCGTTGACATCCGCCGGAACGCCGTTTATCAGCACGCCGAAACCGGCGGCGGAAACCATGTCGCCGGTTTTACTTTGTATTTTACGGAAAATGGTCTCCCGAAAACCGAAAATGCCCGCTGGATTGTCGGAGCGGACGGGGCGTTTTCAACTGTCCGCCGGGAATTTTTCCCAGATATTCCGCAGCCGGAACGCTGCACAGCGGTGCAGTATTGGTTTGATTCGGAATCGGTTTTTTCCGATCCGTCCTGCCAGATTGATGTTTGGAAGGATTATACCGGTTTGTTTGATTCTTCGCTGACGAATTTTTATCTTTGGACCATTCCCAAAGGGGACCGGCTGCTTTTCGGCGGAGCATTCCCGTCGGGGACAGCGGTTTCTCCGGCGATTCAGAAAGCCCGGCAGCAACTGGAATCTTTCGGACTGCGTTTCGGAACTCCTTTTCGTCAGGAGGCGGGGCTGATTATCCGTTCGTTGCGTCATCCGGCATTTTTTTCCGGCAGAGACCGGGTACTTTTGGCGGGGGAAGCGGCGGGGCTGATTTCCCCTTCTTCGGCGGAAGGAATCAGCAGCGCGCTTGTCAGTGCCGTTTTTTTGGCAGAATCGTTTGAAAACGGCGGATTCAATCACCGGCAGTACCGCCGCTTTCTGCGGAGACAGTTATTTCAACTCCGGCTGAACCGCTGCAAAATCCCTTTTATGTTTCATCCGGTCATCCGAAAATACGTGCTGCTTTCCGGCATCGGTACCGTTAAGTAATTCATAATGGAACATTGATAATCGATAAATGTTTTGTCAACCGATCGTTAATATGCTTACAAACCGCGACAAAATAGGATAAAATTATCGTATCAAATTTTCCTTGTCCGGTGTATTTTATGCAAGACAATGCCGATAAGCGGGCGTATATCCGATACTTTAATTTCAGATTCTAAAGAGGACAGACATGAAGAAAAAATCCGACCCAGACGAAATGGACGATTGGCTGGCTAACTTTGCTGCCGTTGTTGCCCACAACACAGAGACGCAAACACAGACAAATAAATTTCACACGAAAGGCGGAACCGGTTTTGCCGCCGAAGACGCAAACGCATTAAACGACCGTTTACACGGTGTTAAAGTCGAAAAAACGGGCTTGACAAATGAATTAAACGGTGCGGACAGAATTGCGGACGGTATTCCGATTCAATCAACGTATTTCAGCACCGCCCGGCAATCGGTCAACGCTGCATTTCATCCCGAAACGGGTCATTACAAGTATGCCGGTCAGCAACTTGAAGTCCCGCGCGGGCAAGGCAGCAAAGCACGCCGGATGATGCGGAACAAGATTATCGAAGGGAAAGTGTTTAACACAGACGGCACGCCCGTGACGAATCCCGCCGAAGCAAAAAACATCATTCGGGAAGGTTCGGTCACGTATCAGCAGGCAAAGAATATCGCCAAAGCCGGGAACATTGACTCGCTTGCGTTTGACGTGAAAAATAACTGCATTACCGACGGATCAACATTAGGCATTGCATTTGTTTTTGAATATGCCCTTCGGCGATGGAACGGCGAAACTCCCGGCGATGCCGCTTTTCATGCGTTAGGCAATGCGGTACGGACTGCGGCGAATGGTTATGTCGGCAGCGTCATTGCTTCACAAATTTTACGGACAAAGGTTGCCGCACAAGGTACGCATTTTGCAAGACACGGCGTGAAAGCGATGTCGCACACGCCGCTCGGCAAAACGATGATTCAGTCATTAGCGTCTGCTTCGACCGGCAGAACGATTGCCGGTGCGGCCGCTATGAATCACGTTGCCAAATTACTGCGGTCAAATGTTATCACCGGTGCGGTCATTACGGCAGTTGTTACCGCGCCGGATGTTTATCGTGCAGCAGTCAATAAAAGTATGTCTTGGGAACAAGTCGGCAAAAATCTTTTTGTGAATACGACCGGTTTAGCGACCGGAACGGCCGGCTGGGCAGGCGGTATGACGGCGGGTGCGGCTGTCGGCAGTGCTGTTCCTGTTGTCGGTACGGTTGTCGGCGGCATTACCGGCGGGATTATTGGAGCATTGGGAGCGGGTGTCGCCGGATCAGTGGCGGCGAAAAAACTCGCCGACCAATTCTGCGAAGACGATGCCAAAAAGATGTGGTCTATTATTCAAGAAGAGGTTGCTGCACTGGCGAGCGAGTATTGTTTTAACGAATCCGAAATACTGCTGTTGAGTAAAAAAGTACAAAAAACGTGTACGGCTGCTTGGCTGCGGAAAATGTTTGCTTATACTGCGCCGTATCGTATGGATTTAGCGTCCATATTCAATGCAGTTGCGGCTGATCCGTCCGCTGTTGAAACAGTGCGAAAGACCGATTCGAAGAAACAATTTGTCCGCAAGGTTTTCGAGCCGTATTGCGGCTCGCTGCTTTCCAAACGTCCGAAAATTCAAATGCCGGAAGAACGGCAGATTGTCCATGAGTTAGAAAAATTTCTGCCTAACTTTGTCCCTGTTCAGCGGCTTTATGAAACCATTTGAACCCTTCGGCATCATCTGTCGGAACTTTCCAGCCGTTTTCGCCTCTTCACGCCAGTTGTCCGTATCCGGTGTGTACGGGTAAGGTTCAAATATCTCGTTCCGTATTTCTGCTTTCATAAATAATGCCGTGCTGCTGCAATTTCGGGCAGTTTCCTCCGCATAAGGTAATAATACTCTAACATGCTTCAACCTCTATCCGAAAAACCAACAAAACACAAAGGTTATTCCGTTGCCGCAGCCAGTTGACTACCCGATGTACAACAGCATACGATTCATTTCCGTCTCTCCTGTGCCGATCTGCTCGATCAGCAAAACGCCTTTCACCTCTTTACGCCTATCGTAAATGCAAAGTTCGACTTTCCCCTTTGTAGCACTAGCGACATGTACTTTTTCTGCTTATCCTTTTCTTTGAGATGCCAGTTACCCATATTGCGAATTTCGTTACGATATGTCTTTTATTTTCAATCTTGTAGAGATACGACATCGGAACAGCACACGTCAACTGCATATCCGCACGAGAAACCGTATCTTTGATTTCCGTAAAGCCGGGCAAAAAACAACGGAGCCGTTGCCCCCGCCGCGTTATTCCGGTATAATCTGCCATATTACTGGTAATTCTCCGGTTCATTTTTACAGAAAGGTCTACCATGTCCCATCAAACTACACGCCGCCGTTTTCTGAAAACCTCCGGTCTGCTCACCGCAGGTGCCGCCCTTACCAGCGGTCTGACCATTGCCCAATCGGCTCACGCCGCCGGAAGCGATGAAATCAAAATCGCCCTGATCGGCTGCGGCGGACGAGGTTCATCCGCCGTCCGAGACCGCGCCCAAGTCGGTGATAATTTCAAAGTCGTCGCCGTTGCCGATGCCTTCGAAGACGGTGCAAAAAACTGCGCCAAAGGTCTCCGAAACGATGCCGGCAAAGACGGCAGTCCCCTCAAAGGAAAAGTCACTCTCCCTGAAGACAATGTCTTTCACGGTCTCGATGCTTACAAAAAAGCCATCGCCTGCCTGAATCCCGGCGACCAAGTTATTTTGGCAAGTCCGCCCGGTTTCCGCCCGTATCACTACCGCGCCGCCGTCGAAAAGGGCTGTCACGTGTTCATGGAAAAACCGGTCTGCATTGACGCTCCCGGTTTCCGGCACGTCATGGAAACCAACAAAATGGCAGACGAAAAAGGATTGAAAGTCGTTGTCGGCTTTCAACGCCGCGTGGAAAAACTCTATTACGATTGGGTGAAAGAAATTCATGCCGGTAAAATCGGTCAGGTACAGTTTACCCGCGTCTATTGGAACGGCAGCGGTATCTGGTGCCGCAACCGCGAACCGGGAGAATACGAGTTAAACTTCCAAATCCGAAACTGGTACCATTTCGTTTGGCTTTGCGGCGATAACATCGTGGAACAGCACGCTCACAACCTCGACATCGGCAACTGGATTCATGGCAAAGGCGACAAGATGGCGCATCCGACTGAAGCCAATGCGATGGGCGACCGCACCATCAAAGCGGGACCCGCCGCCCTGATGAGGCAGGCACCGCCGTTTTCCGACCGGAATGCATGGGACGAATGGTATCAGAAGAACCGCGGGGCATTTTACCGGCACGGTCAGGCATGGGATCAGTTCTTCGCCGAATACACTTACGGCGACGGCTCCAAAATGTACAGCCAATGCCGCCATATCAAAAACACGTGGAATAACGTTTCCGAATCTGTTTACGGAACCGCCGGAACCGGTAAACCGGGACATCTTCTGGATTTGGACAGTAAAAATGTCTGGAAAGTTGCCGGCAAACAGCCGAAAGGTGCCTATCAATGGGAACACGATCTTCTCGTGAAAGCCGTTAGGGAAGGTCAGCCGATTGAAGCCGGCTGCGATCCTTATTCGGCGGCTATGTCCTGTATGACGGCGGTTCTCGGTCGGGAAGCGGCGTTTTGCGGGAAAGTTGTGAAATGGGACGAATTGGTCGAAAAAGGGAAGCCCTACTTCCCTAACGGCGAAATCACGAATTGGGATCAGGCGGCACCGGTTCAGCCGGATGCCGACGGATTCTACGAAAGTACGGTTCCTGTGCCGGGCGTGTATAATCCTTACGCCGGTTAACTTTATGCTTCATTATGTATAACCTTGTCATATTCGGTGCGTCCGGTGATTTAACAAGCCGGAAATTGATTCCCGCCCTGTTTAACCTCTTCGTCAAGAAGCGGCTGCCGCAGCGGATGAATATCATCGGCTTTGCCCGTACCGCAATGACCAGCGGAACATGGCAGAATCAACTTGCCGAAACGACAAGGAAATATACCGGAAACGCCGGACAAAACGAGGCGCATTTTGACACGCTGTGGCGTGAGTTTGCGCCGATGATTCATTACTGCACCGGCGATATAACGGATGCGGCATCTTTTCAGCCGCTCCGGCGTTTACTTGAAGAACTGGAAAACGGAGCGGACGCAAGTTTGTCCGCTGTCCGCCTTTTTTACCTTGCCGTTGCGCCGGAATTTTACGGTACGGCAGCGGAACAACTCGGTGCCGCAGGGCTTGCGGAAGAGACACCGAACCGCGCTGTACGCATCGTCATCGAAAAGCCCTTCGGTACCGATTTAACGACCGCCCGGAAATTAAACGAAACCGTTCACCGGCATTTCGGCGAATCGCAAATCTACCGGATTGATCATTATCTCGGAAAAGAAACGGTCAACAACATTTTGGTACTCCGGTTTGCCAATACGATTTTTGAACCGATATGGAACCGGAATTACATTGACAACATTCAGATTACGGCAAACGAAAACACGCTGGTCGGGCGGCGTGCGCCGTACTACGAAACCGCCGGGATCCTTCGGGATATGTTTCAGAATCATCTTCTGCAAATTCTGACGTTTGTAACGATGGAAGCACCGTCCCGATTCGATGCGAAGTCCATTCGGGACGAGAAAGTGAAAGTGCTGCAATCAATCCGGCTGATGCAGGAAACAGAAGTGATGCAGAATTCCTTTCGGGGACAATACAACGGATACCGGCAGGAACCGGGCGTGAAGCCGGACAGTATCACCGCAACTTTCGGGGCGGTACGGCTTTTCATTGACAACTGGCGTTGGAAACATGTACCGGTTTATCTCCGCAGCGGAAAGGGAATGCCTTGCCGGACAACGCAGGTTGTCATCAATTTTCACTGTCCGCCGCACAGTATGTTTCAGGGAAACACGGAACAGATGCCCGCTGCTCATACACCGCTGCTGCAAGGAAACCGGCTGCTGCTGCAATTACAGCCGGCGGAAGGAATACAGATTTCATTTATGTCGAAAGTTCCCGATGCCGATATGCATTTGCGTTCTTCGGAATTGTTGTTCAATTTCAAGGATCAATTCCGCGGCGAAATGCCGGACTCCTATGAGCGGCTTCTGCTGGATGCCCTGCACGGCGATGCTTCGCTTTATGCCCGGAATGATGAAGTCGAAGCGGCATGGCAAATTATCGATCCGATTCAGAGCGTGTGGGACAACGGCCGTATGCCGCCGCCGGAATTGTACAATGCCGATCAGGGCGGTCCGGACGGTGCGTATGATTGGATCAAAAAGTTCGGGCAATCGTGGTTCGATCTTTGTCCGGTTGTATAGGAAAACACGTTGTGTCAGAAACATTGCGTCAAAAACATCTAAACATTCAAATCATGACTTATTTTCCCTGCGACAGTTGCCGTTATGAGATATTCGTTTCCGATGACGAAACGGAACCATTTGTGATTTGTCCTGTCTGTTATACCCGGCAGCGGAAACCGCCGAAACCGAAAGTCAGCGTTCAAACAGAGGAAACACCGCCGGAAACTGTTCCGGGAGAAGAAAGCGATATTTACGATTTGCAAAACGTCAATAGTGTACAAATATACAAAGAGAGCATACCGGTTTATTGCAAATTATGCCGTACATTGATGTACGCATCCGCGGAAAGTATCGGTTCGTTTTTGACATGCCCGGACTGCGAAGTCAAAACGCTTGTCGTTCCCAACAAGTGAGATGCTTGACGGATACGGCGGCACACGTTAAAATAAATATCAGAAAGGAGAGAACCATGTTGAGAACCATGTTTTCGTTTTCCAAAACCGGCTGTTTTTTTCGGAAAAATTTCCTGCACGGCGGTCTGTTTCCCGTTATTCTGTTTACTGCTGCAAGTCCTGTTTGGGCAGCCGAAGAAGAAGCACCGGCAACGCCGGATTGGGTCATTTCTTTTTCCGTGATGCTGCTCTTTTTGTCGCTTGCCATTGCCATTCTGTTGCGTCCGACCAAACGTCCCGATACGGCATTCACTGCCGATGAACTTCGCGAACAGCGGGAAGCCGAAAAGAAGAAAAGCGGACATCACTGATGCCGTCTTTGGGATTGGCCCCTTTTTGGCGGAGCAAAAGGGGCGGGCTGTTTCGGAAGCCGTTTCCGATCACCAGCCCAATCCGCCGTTCTGGATGGACCTTTTGGCTTTTTCATCATCGGGACAGACCGCTTTGAGATAAATATTTACCGGTGTTTCATCGCTGAACGTTTTTGCCGAACCATCGCCGTAACCGGCAACATAAACGCCTGCATGATACGAAGACGGGCGCGGATAAGCAGGCGCGGGAGCGGGATGCGTCGCAGGGGGAACACAACTATCCCACAAAAAACCGCAGTTTTTAACGACAGCAAAGGATCGGGTACCGCCCAATTCATTAAGCGGCATGTTGCTGGGATCGAAAGCCCACGCCAGCAAATCAATGTTTTCCGAAAGGAGAATGGTATTACCTGTGCCATCCGGGATTTCTTCCAATTTGACTTTTTTGTTGATCGTGCTGTTCCGCCGGTCTCGGAAAAGCACAAAGGCGGCGGTTTGGGACCCCATGATTTGGGACCCCCTATCGGTTTCCTCAACGGGTCCGCAATTCACAACGTAGTGGAGCGGCGAAGTATTCCCGCGGATTTTTGCAGACGGGCAAATGACAACTTCGAGGCTTCCGGTATCTG
>JAIRPZ010000068.1 GCA_031256755.1 Planctomycetaceae bacterium | reverse complement strand
TCGGCGGTGCCGTAAAGACGCATCACGGCGCGTGCCATAACGTGGGCGGCAGAATGCCGCAGAACCGCAAGGGCTTCCGCATCGCTGTTCTTTAATTCTTTGACGCTCCCGTCAGAGTAAGTGATTTTCATGGTGTTAAACAACAAGATTAAATTGTTAATGTAATCAGTCAGAATTATAACATAAAAACAGTCAAATTAAATTAACTGCCATTCGCCGCCCAAAATGTTCGTATCATAATTTCTTTCCCTGAAAAATTTGTCAAAAACTTCCGATTCAGAAAGCGGAAACTCTAACTTCATTTCTTGAATGATTGACGCAATGACGGACTTGCCGAGCGTGTTGCGGTATTGCGGTAAGCGGCATTTGGCATACCATTTTTCCAAATCCTTTTCCGTAATAATGCCTCGCAACTTTTCAGATAAACCAAGTTGCATTAAAAGCGAGTGAATGGACGTTGCTTCACAGGATTTACAAACGATAACAACTTGTTCTGCTCTTACACCATTACATATATCGACAACTTGTGTCGGCTGCAATGATAAATGTTTTACTTGCACTGCCGGTCCGAAATTTGCCCACATATCTAAACCGGCATCGTTGGCATTTGCCGTGCCGACACGGAAAAGTTGAGCGGACTGCGTTATCGTCAAATGCTGCGTATCACAACCTAAAACTAATCTTGAAAAATCCTCAAACTCTTGCAGTACCGGCAAAGCGTTTTTATCTACCGAAAGCGTCACCTTTGCTTTCAACTCGGTAACCAACGCATTGAATAACGCATAGACCGCAATTTCGTATGCTTTATCAATACTGCCGCGATACTTGGCGTTATTTTCAAAGAATCCCAAAAAAGTGTCCAACGAAAATGTTTCTGGACTTGCCAATTCGATTGTTTGCCGCAGTTGCGCAAACGCTGAAAACTTCGCTTTGATATGTGCATAAATATAAACTTCAACGATACCGTTATACTGTCGATTGATTTCGGCAAGTTGCTGCAAGTGTTTCGGCGGCAATACGCTGTCGTCAAACATTTGGTCCCAATAGCGGGAATTCAGTGCCGTTGTTTTGCGGTGAATGAACAAAATCACTTCCCGCATCCATTCGTAGGACTTGCGGCGGTATGACTGCAAATCGTTGATGTCTAAATCCTGCAAACGGTGTCGATACAGTATCTCCGCAACAGCAAGCGGCTTGTATAAATCCGCTCTGCTCTTTTTAATTAATGCATCTAATCTGTTCTTTGCTTCATTTGGCATATTATTAAACAAACTCTTCGACACACTCAAACAATGGTAAGCAATGTTTTGCCGGATTGACTGTTATAAGTTTTCTTTCCCGCAGCGCAATTATCATTTCGGCAGCAACGGCTGTAATTACCGGCACCGCAACGGAATTGCCGCATTGCGACCGTATCGCCGTGTGGTCAACGGGTATCTTAAATGATTCTGGAAATCCTTGAAGCCGCAGCATTTCCCGACCTGTCGGTCGGCGATAGCCGTTGACAAGCAGATAATTATACGAAGCATTATGCCGCAGCGCACATGAAAACGGATGGATGCCGATATGCCCGCCTTTGTTTTCGTGCCAAATTGACGGATAAAACGGTTCTTGTCCTTGCTCTTTTAACCGCTGCAAACGCTTCCTGCAAATCATATCAGATGCAAACAAATTTTTATCAACATCGCTGTCATTTTCCAAAACATCGGATAAATGCGGACGATAATAGTACGGTTCGGGAAACTGAAACGCATGCGGCTCATTGAAGCCGACAATGATTGTCCGTTCCCGCTTTTGTGCAACACCGAAGTCCAACGCATTTAACACCGTGATATGCGTATGATAGCCAAGTTCGTGAAGTTTATCGAGAACGGTTTGACATGTTTGTCCGTTGTCGTGTGTCCGAAACTGTTTCACATTTTCAAGTAAAAACGCTTTCGGTCGCTTGTCCCGCAGTATTCTTTCAATCTCGAAAAACAGTGTGCCGCGAGTGTCGGTGAAACCTTGCCGCTTGCCGATGATACTGAACGGCTGACAAGGAAAACCGGCAAGCAATATGTCATGTTCGGGAATATCGGTTGTGTTGATTTTTGTTATATCTCCGAACGGTCTTTCGCCGAAATTTGCGGCGTATGTTTTTTGTGCTTCGGTATCCCATTCAGAGGAAAAGACACATTGTCCGCCGACCGCTTCAAATCCTAACCTGATACCGCCGATACCGGCAAACAAGTCAATGAAGGTGAACGGTGTCCAAAGTGGCGAAACGATAACACATTCCGGCGATGCGAATCGGCATAGAACGTTTGCGGATTGGTTGGGGGGATTGCCCCGCCATTTTATTTTGAACGCATCAATACCGAACATTTCCGCAATTTGCAGTGATAATTGCGGAACATTATGATACGGCAGGATTTGTGAACGGGAAAAAGGATACATTATTTTGAACTGGATTTTTCATTGTTTGCAACTTGTTTCAACTTCGTCCGCCTATTGAAGATAGGACGAATTGAGCGATATATTTCTTTACACTCTGCGTTATTGCGGATAATCTGTCTAATTCTAATATGCAAAGATATATTATCGGTTGATTCAAAGAACGCTAAATAAATATCAAGCATTTTTGCATCAACATTGTCTTGCCGTTTGCCCGCCGTTTCTAAATCTTCATTCAAATCGGGAGTGTAGAGCATACTGCGTATGTTCAACAAATCAAGTTCCGAAGTAATAAATGCTCTGCGAAAATCATCAACACTTGATAACAATTCAAATGACAATCCGCAGAAATTACAGTTTTTTTCCCAAAAATGAACTACCGAGCCAAATCCTTTATCGCCGCTAACAATATAAAAACGGGAATCTTCCGGCATACCTGTATTGCCGTGGACTTGCGAACCTAAATAGGTACTTAATTGAAAATCCAGACCATTTCTTATGCCGTTAGGAATATATTCATAGTGTTCGCTGCACTTTTTTTTAATTGCAGCAAGACCGCTTTGCGGACTACATTGACTGTAAAATAGTACAACTTTATTATGTTCGCCGCCTCGCGATAATTCATAATGTTTAACTGTTATCCAAAAAGACTCGCTAGCAAATTTGTAGGTATCCGCAAAACGGATAAACTCTTGTCCGACCGGATTTTCGTAATCTATGAGATAAACAGCCATTATCACTAACGTATAAATAAATTGTTTTACTCGCACAAATACATTATATCAAATGTTGAGATACATATCAAGCGGGACAAAAAACTCTGTCAGGCAACGCCGCCGTCAAGAACAAGCAAACTTTTTTCAACGGCTTCGATGGCGGAAAATCCTCTTCGGTGAGCCGGTGTTCCATAGCGAAGTCGTAGTAGAAGCTGTTATCCGCATTGGGACCGCAGGCGAGTTGAACTTGTGAATCGGGCCGTAAAGACGCATCACGGCGCGTGCCATAACGTGGGCGGCAGAATGCCGCAGAACCGCAAGGGCTACCGCATCGCTGTTCTTTAATTCTTTGACGCTCCCGTCAGAGTAAGTGATTTTCATGGTGTTATCCTTTTGTTAAAATAATTGGTGTTTCGGCAGTGCTGTTAAATAGTTCGATATAAAAAGTTCTTTTCCGTTTTGGTCAGACGTTTCCGTGACGTTCCGCATCCCATACGTCAAGTTC
>JAIRPZ010000115.1 GCA_031256755.1 Planctomycetaceae bacterium | reverse complement strand
CAGAAATCCGCCGGATTGATTTTTTGGCTTTTTGTGTCCCGGTGCTGTTTGTCGGGATGGATTTTTTACCGGCAATAAAACCGCTTTTCCGCTGCCTATTGAACAACACATGCCGGAATGCGGTACAATGAATGTGGCAGACGAGATGATCAACAAAAGATACGAAAAAACGGGAAAAATTCGATGACTCGCTATATCAATTCCTGAAAGCAAAATCGTCAGTTTGACGTTCCGCAATCCCGAACAACTGCCGGATAACAACGTTGACCGCAAAGCCATTTTCGACATCGCCTGCACCGGCGAACATAACGAGCAGTTCACTGTTGAAATGCAGAAAGCACGCCAGAAGTATTTCAAAGACCGGGCGTTGTTTTATCTTTCATTTCCGATTCAGCGGCAGGCACAGAAAGGTGACTGGGATTTCAATCTGAATCCGGTTTATCTTGTGGCGGTGCTGAACTTCACTTATGACGAAGATGAAGAAAAACAGAAGATTTACCGGCTTGTTTCATTGAAAGACCAAGACGGCGAGGAGTTTCTGGACAAGTTGAAGATGGTGTTTTTGCAGATGCCGCTGTTCCGTTTAACAGAGCCGGAATTGAAAACGCGGAAGGACAAGTGGATGTACTTTTTGAAGAACCTTGAGGACTTTGACGAGATACCGGCAATCCTTCGCGAACCGGTCTTTGAAAAGGCGTTTTCGGAGGCGGAGTATTACCGTTTGTCTCCGCTGTTGCAGGAACAGTATCAACGGGATTTGATGGCATATCGGGACAAAGCGTTGACAACGCTCCGCCGGCAGGATAATATCTATGCAATATTCATGTCCCGATCTGTCCGTTTTTCCCGTTTTCCGTTTTATGAAATACGCTGTGGTGATGGCTGCCGGTAAAGGCACCCGCATGAAATCCGATCTCCCGAAGGTCTTATATCCCGTGCTGGGACGACCGATGATCGAATATGTTCTCGATGCGCTGGAACAAGCCGGCATCGAAAAGATTGTTGCTGTTGTCGGCTACCGCAGCGATCTCGTCCGGCAAACATTGACTCACCGAAAAACAGTAACATTTGCCGAACAAACGGAACAACTCGGTACAGGACATGCGGTGATGATGTGTCAGGAACAGTTAAAGACGCACCGCGGCCCTGTCATGGTCGTTGCCGGCGATTGTCCGATGATTCAAGCCGATTCGATCCGCAAACTTTTTGCGGCGTATGAATCGCCGGACAAAACACTTCCGTCCTCTTCCGTACCGGCGTGCATTTTGGGAACTGCCGTCAAAGAAAATCCCGCCGGACTCGGCAGAATCCTTCGGGATGCCGCCGGTGTCTTTCAGGGAATTGTCGAAGAAAAAGATGCCTCGCCGGAACAAAAACGGATTACAGAAGTTAATATGAGTTATTATGTGTTTCATACGCCGGACTTACTGGAAGCCTTAACGCATCTCCGCACGGACAACGCTCAGAAGGAATACTACATCACCGATACGCCGGCAATTATGAAGAAACAGGGAAAATCCGTCATTGCGCTGCCGGTGCTGAAAGACATTGAATCTCTCGGCATCAATACAGTTGAAGAAGCCGGTATTGTTGAAGAGACGATGCGGAATCTCCCGCCGATAAAAACTTAACGAAAAAGGATCCCTCCCATGCCGATAGCCCTGACTTGCCCGAATGGACACTGTTTGACTGCGAAAGAATCGAATGCCGGAAAAGCCGGAAAATGTCCGGTTTGCCTCGCGCCGGTGTTGATACCTGTTCCTCCTAAACGTGAAACTGCCGGAAGTTCGATAGTTGCCGCACTGCTGGGAGAACTTAATGCGGAAGCCGCCTCGCAACTGGGCAAAACGATTGTCCCGTCTGTCCGTACTATCGGCATACCGCGTCCGTCCGGCAAAACGGCGGACGTGCGGATTTGTCCGAATTGCGAACGCGACATTGATGCAGGGTACCAAGTTTGCCCCTATTGCCGTGCTTATTTATCGGGACTGCACGAATTTTAGGTCGCCGGAGCATGGGCAATACGGAACATGGGCAATACGGAACGATTGTCAATCCGATGAGTGTGTGTTCCGCTTAAAAGAAACGGAACCCATCGAAACGGAAACTTATGAACAATCCAACTCTAAAAATTCCGAAACTTGTCGCTCCGCTTTCTTTCGGTTATACTGCGCAATGGCTTTGCTTATGAAAAAGGAGAATTTCTCATGCGGTTTGCTTTTGTTTTCGTCTTTATCTTTTTCGTTTTCCTTTTCGCAGGTACAGCGGTTTTCGCTGCGGATGTCGAACCGCTGCCCGTTCCGGCGAAGTTTATTGTTTCAATAACTTCGGACAACTCCGGCGGTGTCTGGCTCGGCAGCGAAGATGACGGCGTTTTTCGTTACGATAATAACGGCAACGCGAAACAGTACACAACGAAAGACGGACTCGGCGACAATAACGGCTATGCCCTTGCCGTTGACCGGCAGAACCGCCTTTGGGTCGGACATCAATACAGCGGCGTTTCCGTCTTCAACGGCGAAAAATGGCAGAATTATGACGTGATGGACGGTCCTATTGGCGAGCGGATTTTCGACATTCAAATCTGTCCCGTTGACGGAGACGTTTGGATTGCAACTTCTGCCGGTCTTTCCCGTTACAAAAATAAAACCGATGAATGGGAAGACCT
>JAIRPZ010000301.1 GCA_031256755.1 Planctomycetaceae bacterium | reverse complement strand
GGTACCGATTTGCTTTTTCACCGGACGGAACCCGATTAGCAGGATGCCGATGGAATAGCAATTATTGTGTGAATGTCCGTATTTGGGACACGGCAACAGGAAAAAAGTCAGCCGACTTTATAAAAATGGCAAACAACACCACTCTAGCCTCATTCTCACCAATAACATCGACAAAATATTTGCCGATCATACCGAGGGAAAACAGCCGTATAAAAAATTGCTTTTCGATTTGAAACTACCGAAACAGATTGCGGATCCCACCCTTTACGGCAGGTCAGTTCTTTCCGCTGACGGAACAATACAGGAATACCCGAATCCGTATTTACAAATGCGACAGGAACGGCAGTGATCTGTTAACGATTGTGCCGGTGCGGTGTTTCCTCTTGACAATCCGGGCATTTCTGCGTATGATGAAGAACGATGATCCGAAAAATACCGGCGTTTTGCTTTTTTGTACTGGCTGTCTATGCAACCGCGGCAGCGGAAGAATACCGGATTGACAACGTTGTCCGGGGAGTGAAAAGCACCGCGCTGCTTCTTGACGGAAAATTTTACAGCATCATCGAAGATAACGGCGAAATTGTCGAGTTTGATAGCCACAAAAAAATCTTTACGCTGATTGATCCGTCTCTGCGGATTCAGACGCAAATCAATGCTGCCGAGATGCGGAAAAAAATAACGGATATGCAGCAAAAAATTGCCGGCGATCCGAAAACCGATAAAGAGTCCTTTGCTTATTTTGCCGCCAATCCGGTTTTCACATCAGAATCGGATACCGCTGCCGGACGCATCGTGCTGCAATCCCGGTGGATTGATTATGAAATTACTGCGGTGCCTTTTCACGATAAATCATCAGAAATGTATTATGATTTCTGCGACTGGATGTGCTATTTGAATTTGCGGATCAATCCGTTTTCATCTGCGGTGCTAACCCGCCTGACCGTCAACCGGCTTTTGCGGGAGGAAAAAAAGTTTCCGGTCAGTGTTTCTGTTGCCATTTATCCTAAAGGCAAGCAGGGATTTTCCAAGCCGGATAAGGCGGAAAGTTCGCATAAAATCGTCCGCCGGTTCAGCGAACCGGAACGGAAACAGATCGGACAAATCAACGAATTAAAACAGAAATTTCCGCAGGTCTCCTTTGAAGAATATCAAAAGCAGGTTGCCGGAAAGAAATAAAGAATTGATGAGACATTTATCGGACAATGACCGGATAACGGACAATTACGGGATAATAATTTCCACATCTCCTCTGCCCGGCTGAAGCAGCCAGAACTTGCCGTTCCGCCGGTTCTGCACCTCAATATAAATATGAAAGAAATTGCCGGCTTCGACTTTCGGATTGCAGAAGACAACTTTTCCTTCAAACGTTTCCCGTTTTCCGTTAGATAATGTTACAAGAACAGAAGCGGTTTTGCCGTCCATGTCGCTGATTTCATATTCTTTAATGCTGACATTTCCCCGCACCAAAAGCGTATCCAGATTGACGATTTCCAGCACGGGATCGCCTTCCCGCAGCCATTCTCCTTCAGCCGCATTGATTTTGACAATCATGCCGTCAATCGGGGAGATCAGTTGCCGAAGAGCGATCAGCACTTTTGTCCGTTCCAATTCATTTTCCCGAACCGTGACTTCCCGTGATTTCACTTCCTCAATCGTGTATTTCTGCAAATCAAGATTGGCTTTTGTCTGTTCGTAAGCCAATTCGGCTTTGCGGATTTCAATTTCGGAAAATGTTTTTTCATGCTGCCGGTTAGCATCCCGCATCATCTGCAATTCGGCGTGAGCGACCATCACTCCGTGTGCGGCATAGACGATTTCGATTTTTTTATTCTTCTCGGCTACCGCCACTTCCAACTGTGATTCGTTGATTTTCTGCGTGCTGCGGAGTTCGCGGTCATCGAAATTGCCGAGGACTTGTCCTTTGACCACGTTCATTCCTTCGGCAACGGGAATCATCACCGGCTGACCGGATTCCTCTTTTTGTTCTGTTTTCAGCGACATCAGGACAGCCCGCTCGGTCGCCGCTAAAACGACATGATTACGTTTCGGCAATTCCAGAAAACCGTTTTGCAGCCGGAGTTGTTTCACACCGGACGGATTGACCGCCGGATTCGGCGAAACGGGCAGAACCGGTTTTACCGCCGCATCGTCCGCCGGAGTCCCTACAGACGGAGCGGCAACCGGTACAGCCGGCAGCCGGTCGGGAACAGATTTCGGCGTTGGCTCGCCTGTTTGAGCAAGCAACAGTAAAACGCAAAGGAAAATTTTCATACGGTTTCGTTTCGGGCGGTTATTTCAGTACGGCAGCGTTAAGATGCCTTCATTGTACAAAACGGGTGGACTTTGACAACGTCAAACGTCATTGTCAAACATCATTTTCCGGTGTCCGGTTTCGGCAACTTGAACTGTTCCGGTTTTTCTTTCAGCACCCGGCGGAGCCAAGGATCAGGATACGGATCGCCTTCTTTGGGATATTTGCCGTCCGTCCCGCGAATGTAGCCGTCGTTAAACTTCGTAAAAATATGCACCGCCAACTGTTTCCAGCGGGCAGTCACCATTTCTCCCTGCGTTACCGTGTAATCGGTTAAATAACGTTTCGCTTGTTCTGCATCTGTTTGCAGCAGTGCCGCTGCCGTCTGTTCGACTGATTTTTGCAGCGAAAAGAATTTATCTTCCAGTTCTTTTTGAACCGCAATAATTTCCGGCGCAATGCGGGCGTACTTCAAATTGGCATAATTCGCCGTTAAATTAAAAATCCACCACGCACTGTCCCACGAAAATTCCTTGATCGTCCCGATGGTGAATGATTTCGGAACATCGGTAATGCCGCAATAGACCGGAAAATAACAACTCAAATAGTTGTCATCGACTCCGTACCACATCACACCGCCGACCGCATCCGGCAGGTTGGCCCGCGATTGCGTGACCATCGAAAAACCGGTTTGCTGTGTCGAAATCGGACGCTCCCACGAATATTCCTGTGCGTTTTCGTTATCTTTGTCTTCTTCAAGTTTCCAGTAGAGCGGTCTCCACCGCCGCGGCAATCCGTATTCACCGGCATCAATGCCCTGCGTCATATCGAATTCGGTGCCTTCAAAGTGATCCCGCTTCAAAGCGATCACATCCCGTGTTGTCAATTTTTTATCCGGCTTGATCGACCACGGATACCGTTTTGCACCGGCAATGCCTCGATGATAATCCGGTGAAAAATTCTGCGACGGTGCCGCACGGCGAAGCACGCTCCAAACCCGGCTGGCGCAAACCCGTTTTGATTTCGGCGTAATTTCGTCATACATTTCGTCAAACCGGAACTCTTGTCCCGATTTCGGATCGTACCACCCTTTTTCAGCGGCAAACGATCGGATGTTGCCGGAATAAAAACATTCGTCCCGATTCGGCTTTTCGGGAATTTCGCCGATGCGGGCCTGATTCGCATGAACGGAAATTTCACCGTCAGGAACTTTTCGGGCAACCCAAACCGCACCGCCGCGTGCCTGTTTTCCGTTTTGCGATCCGTTTCCGGTTGCGATGCTTTTACCGGTGCCGACAATCTCAAAAACCCACGCTTCATTTTTGTCGGCAACGGAAATGCTTTCTCCTTCGTCATTGTAGCCGTATTCTTCGGCAAGACCGATCATTACGTCAATCGCTTCCCTTGCTGTTTTTGCTCTTTGGAGAGCGAGCGTGATCAGCATCGGATAGTTGACCAGTCCTGCCGGATTGTGCAGTTCTTCCTTGCCGCCGAAAGTGGTTTCGGCCATCGCGACCTGATGTTCGTTGATGCAGCCCATTTTCCAGCCGGAGGTGTCGGAACCCGAATCCCCTTCGGTCGTGCCGATAACTTGGAACGTTTTGGCAACTTGTTTGATTTTACCGGCGGCACGAATGATTTTGCCCTCTTTGTCTTTGAGTTCCGGCACATCAATAACGGCATCGGCGGGATATTCGGCTGCGGGAAAAATGGTCAAACGGGGACATGAACCGGCGGAATCGGCTGTGTAGGTGATCATCACGGAACCATCGGCAGATGCCCCTTTTGTTACGAGAACATTGGTGCAGGCAAAAGCGGCAGGAACAGCAAAAAGAAAAGCGGCAGGAAACAGGATCGTTAACGGAAGTGTTTTCATCGTTATAAGGACGACTGATTATTTTTCATTTGAATTCAGAACTCCGTCATTATCGGCTGCCGCTGCCGGATTGTCAACAGCGGATACGCCTTATGCGGCTCCGCCCGTTTTGACAAAATGTTTATCCAGACGGAGTTCTGCTGCCGAAATCCCAAGCGCAAGACCAACCAAATCCGAAAGATAATAGACCGGTAAATTCAGCACTTCGCCGATGCTCTTTTCAACCGCCCGCTGCTTCATATCAAGATTCACATGACACATCGGACACGCTGCCACCATGCAATTCGCCCCATGTTTCTTGGCATTTTTCAGGATTTTACCGGACAACTCCACGACAGACGCACCGTCGGCAAGCGTCAAGCCCGCACCGCAACATTCCGTTTTGTAATTCCATTCCACCGGTTTCGCTCCAAGCGATTGCAGCAGCGATTCCATCGACGACGGCTGTTCGGGATCATCAAACCGCAAATCTTTCGGCGGACGCGTCAGCAAACAGCCGTAATAACATGCCGGTGCAAAATCTTCCAGTGTTCGGACAGCCGCTGCGGAAATCTTTTCCATGCCGATACGCTGTAATATCTGGATAAGATTGACAATTTCGGTTTTCCCGCTGACAGGACTCTCCACGATGCCGCTCATTTCACTTTTCAGCGTATCCGACTGCTGCAATTCGTTTTTCACGCGGATTAACTCCATCGAACACATCGGACACGGTGCAAAAATTTCCGCAAGGCGGTCACGTTCCGCTATTGCCAGATTTCTGGCAGGCAATGCCGTTGCCAGTTTTTTGTTCAGATTATGAGCGGCAGTGGCTCCGCAGCAAATCCAATCATCCAGTTCCTTGAGTTCCACCCGCAATTTTTTCATACAAGCGCGGACAGACGCTTCGTAATCATTGGACGAACCATGTAAAGCACAACCGGGATAATAACCGATTTCCGTCAATTCTACAGTCGAGTCAGCCATTGTTGCTGTCAGGAATCTTGCCGTTAATATTGCCGTTAAGAACGGAATGATTATATTCTTTCGGGCGGCGGAGCGTAAGCCCCCTGCGGTCAAACGGACTCCTGCGGCGAATCCGCGTCAGTCGGCGGCGAATTGGATGTTCACGAGACCGGTCCGGCGGCATATGTCATAAACATCAATCACGTGTTCGGACGGAACGCGGTCTTCGCTTTCGAGAATCACCGGAATATCCGGTTTCATTGCCGCAATTTTTTGCAGCAGTCCCTGCACTTCGCCGGACGAGGTACAAACGCGGTCTTCAATGTGCCATGCCGGTTTCTGATCGAAAGAAATCCGTATCCGCACGGTGTCGAGGTTCAGCGGTTCCGGCAGAATAACCTCCGCAGCGGCAGACGCACCCTGCGGCGGCAGTTCGGCAGGCAGCAGTTTTTCCGGCGGATTAAAGTCCGCAGTACAGATAAAGAAAATCAAAAGCAGGAAAATCACATCAATCATCGGTGTCATTTTTATCTCGCCGAATGACGGCGGCGGAAGTTTAATTTTCATTTTCCGTTCCTCCCCGCAGCCGTTTGGCCGCCTGCTCCGGCGAAACCGGATTGATGTGCAAACCGGTTCCCCATTCAAATCCGGCCGCCCGTGCCAAACTCGGCAAAACCGAAAAATGCCAGTGATAAATCTCCGTCCAGCCGGGACGCAACGGTTCCGTGTTCAAAATAACATTGTACGCCAGCGAACCTTTCATCCAGAATACGGCTTTCTCCAAACGCTGAATCGTCCGGCGCAGCACTTCCGCCAATTCTGCGAGCGTGTTTTCTCCGGTACGGTCGAAGGCGGACTCATGACTTTTCGGATAGATTTCGGTTTCTCCGGCAAACCGGCTGACAAAAGGACAAAGAACGGTAAAATGTTCCGTTTCTTCAACAATCCGTTCTTTTTGTTTTAATTCCTGCTGCACCATTCGGCACCAAAAACAGGACGCATCCGGCGGTTCGCGGCGGAGACGGTTCACGGACGGCGGAATAAAGGGCATGGCGATCAGTTGACTGTGCGAATGAGGCAGCGAGGCACCGGCTGCCGCCCCGACATTCTTGAAAATCTGCACGTAAGCCCAAGTGTCAGCGCGGCGTGCGGCTGCCAGCCGCTGCCGATACATGGCGAGCATCGCGGCGGTTTCCGGCACCGTTAAACCGGAAATACTGAACACATGGCGGGGCGTGTCGATGATGACTTCGTGCAGTCCGATGCCTTCGGCTTGCCTGAAGGAAATATCCGCTGCCGGCGGAGGCATTTCCTGCCGGCTGCCGCTTTCCGCTTCGCCGGAAGGGTGACCGGGAAGAACAGCGGGATATTTATTGGGAACGGTGCGTACTGTCCAGCCGGGCGTATCCGGCGGGGAACCGGCGGGGCGGAAGGCGGCCAGTTCTCCCGGTGTCCGGGATTCATTGCCTTCGCAAAAGGGGCAGATGGAAACATTGCCGGCGGTATCTGTACCGGTAATATCGAACTGATGCGGGCGTGCCGCCCGCTCTTCGGCAATGATGACCATTCGCCCTGTCAACGGATCGTGTCGGTATTCCGGCATAAATCAGGAATGGAAAACGGGACATTCGCTTGTATACCGCGGGAAAAAGACGGCAGACGGCGTGTTGCCTTATTCCGCTGATATTTTAACTCATTTTGCTTTCCGATCAAGCCGAAACTCCGGTGTTCCGGTGCAACGTTTCCCCTTACAAAAACAGCATGGTCATCGCTATCAGCAGCGGCAGGAGAATAACGAAACTGTACACCATATAGCCGAAGAAACTCGGCATCTTCACTCCCGATTGCTCCGCTATCGCTTTCACCATAAAGTTCGGTCCGTTGCCGATGTACGTCATCGACCCCATAAAAACCGCCCCCAACGCCACCGCCGCCAGCAGTTGCCAGTCAATTTCCTCGCCGGTGTTGCCGATTTTCACCGGCTTAAAATCACGACCCTCTTCCTGTTTCCACTGTTCGTGTTCCGCTTCGGTTTTCGGCGACAGTGTTCTTGCCGTTTCAAAAAAGACAACGTATGTCGGGGCGTTGTCGAGTACCGAACTTAATGCACCGGTCGACCAAAAGAAAAGTTTTTGCTTGCCGATGCCGGTGGACTTTTCGGCATGTTCGACAATCGTCTGTCCTTCGGCATTCAGGATTTGAAGCGGTGCCTGCATACAAATAAAAATGCCGAAAAACAACGCCGCCACTTCACCGATGGCAAGAAAGTTAAAGACGTTTTCCTTACGGATTTTGTATCCGCCGAACAGCAGCGAAACCGCCGCCAGTCCGAGTTGCACCGCTTCCCGAAGGTAATACCACGGATGCCAGTCCGTTCCCGGTACGGCTTTGCCCGGGTCAAGCAACGCCACCGCCGCAACGACTCCGAAAAGCAGCGGAACGTTCAACATCCAGCCGCTGATTCTCAAAGCGGTTTGTCCGTTGAGGTCGGCTTGCTTGTTTTCCGCCGGTTCACGCCGGTAAAACCAAACCGTATCCCAGAGGAAATAAAAACCGATGAGAATCAGGTTGACGAATCCCCACTGCATCCAGAGAGCGATAAGCGTCCATTCAAAAGCGATGCCGCGCAGATAACCGAGAAAAAGCGGCGGGTCGCCGAGCGGTGTCAAACAGCCGCCGCAGTTGCAAACGCAAAAGATGAACATAATGACGGTATGCACTTTGTATTTCCGCTCTTTGTTTGTTTCGAGCAGAAGCCGGATAAGCAGCATCGCCGCACCGGTCGTGCCGATGAAACTTGCCAGCACCGCCCCGATGAAGAGAATCACCGAATTGACAAAGGGGGTTGCTTTCAGATTACCGCCGATACGGATGCCGCCGGTAATCGTAAAAAGCGAAAAGAGCAGAATGATGAACGGGACGAATTCGTTGATAATTGCATTGATGAAAACCGCTTCGGCAACGGCAAAGCCGCCTTCTTTGAGCGGGTCAACAACCGAATGACCGGGCCAATGCTTTTCGACCGGAAAGTTGCAGCCGAACCAGTAGTAAAGAAGCGTGAGGACACCGAGACCGGCGGCAACGAGGAATTTGTTCGTGTTGCTTTCCCAAAAATGAGCGGCGGCAGGAATCAGCGGCAGAACCGCAATGCAGAGCAGCAACGCCGCAAAGGGAGCAACCATCACAAGCGGCGGATAATTTTTCCCGTCATGTTTCTCACTGTGAACGTGACCGGCGGGAGTTGCCGTTCCGTCTTCTTCGGTGTGTTGATGCGGGTCGGTATGCTGATGCGGGGCATTGGCTTGCTGTGTCCATTGCTGCGGATAACCCTTATGCAGGAGAAAGCCGTAAAAGGCAAGCAGGAGAATCATTGCCAGTGCCGCCGGTATGCGGAGTTTCGTCGGCTGCGGTTCGTGTTCTTCGTGATGTTCAGTACGCGGTTCAGGAGTATGCTGGTCGGACATAGGAAAGGGGAGCGGGTGTCGGAAGGAGTTCGTTAACTGTGAACGAAAAATTTTGCTCCATTGAAACAGAAAGCAGATATTTTGCAAGAGTCCATCAAGAGCGGACACCGATTTTTTTGCACCTAACCGCTGCCCGCTGCCGGAATAACCGGAAATTTCCCGTTATTTGCCGGACAAACGGAAAATATGATCGCGGAGAACGGTATCGCTGACCATTGCTCCCGCAATTTTTTCGTACATGTGCCGGATTGTTGACGGATCGCGGCTGCCGAACATGCTGCCGATTTTCCGAAACGTGCAGCCGCTGTTTTGCGTTTTGATAAGATACACCGCAATACTTCGGGCCAGCGCAACCGTTTTGCTGCGGGATTTCCCTTTCAGATCGCTTCCTTTCAGGGCAAAGTATTTCGCGGTTCTGTCGATAGTTTCGGCGGGGCTGCCTGTTTGCCGGAAACGTTTTTGCACCGCGAAAGACCAGAAATCTGCGTTTTTTTTACTGGCAATGTTCCCGTTTTTGGCGGTGTATTCTGCATATTTCTGAACAAATGCGGCGTAGATTTGCGGAATAGTACCGGTCATTTGTTTTGCGGCTTCGTTCAGCAGTGTTTCTGCGGCGGGAATACGCAGCGAATTCGCCAAGCCGCGTAAAAATTGCTGCCGGACAGCCGTTTCCGGCGGGAAAATCGGTACAACCGTTCCGCCGATGAGGCGTGCTGTCCAATCGTCTGTTCCTGCCGGCAGCGTTTTTGCCGTCATCACAATCATGCGGGATTCGGCAGCCGTGTCGATAAAATGCCGCAACTCCTGTAATACCGCCGGTTTGCTGTCAAGAAATTCAATGTCGTCAAGCAAGAGCAGATGAGCATTGCCGTACCGCTGCCGGAAATCGCCGGTGGTACGGTTTGCAACGGCATCAGCATATTGCCGGCTGAAGTCATCGGCGGACAAATAATACGACCGTTTTCCTTTGTCTGTCCGGTTTTTCCGTTGTGCGGCAAGCAGTCCTCTTAACAGGTGGGTTTTTCCGGTGCCGGATTCGCCGTAAAGGAGAACCGGCAATTGTTCCGGCAGGAGACCGCTGTTGATAATGCTCTGAATCAGGGGTTCGAGCATGGCGTTTTCCCGCCCGATAAAAAAGCCGTGTGATGTTTCTGCACAAAGGGTCGAACGCTGCCCGTTCTGTTTAAATTCAAGCGGCTGACCGGACAGCGGAAGAAAATGGACTTCGCCCGTATTCATACTTTTGTCCTCACGTCCTCATTTGCGCCCGCAATGTTTCGGATACTGTTTTGTCATAATAATCTCTATCGGCAGTTTCGTCAAGCGAAGGTTAACAAATGAGATCCGGGGGATGTATGTCCCCCGTCCTCGCCAAACGGGCAGTATTTTGAATTGATAATTAAAAGAATGAGTATGAGTCAAAGCATATACGATAAAACTCTTCGATATAATTGTCAATTATCCATTATCAATTTTCAAATATTCCCGCCCGTGCTACAGCATCCCGCCGTTATGCCGTTTATTCGACAGCGGTCAGTCCGGCATCAGTATATGTCCGATCTCCCTCAATTCCTTGTATCAACGGGTTACTGCCGTCAGCAGGAGCAACCGGCTCGGTAGGCTCACTCACAGAATCGCCTCTTTTAACCCGGATACGTTTCCCGACAAGATCGGCATCGGCACCGATTGTCAATTCGCTGTTGTTTTCACCCCCAACGCCGCTGGCGATCGGTGTCCATGTTGCCGTTGCAGGATCGAAATTTTCGGAATCGTCAGCCGATTCCCAAGCAAAATCGCCGGTAAGGTCGCCTGTAGAGGTTGCCGTGAGTTTTTCTCCGGCGGCAG
>JAIRPZ010000255.1 GCA_031256755.1 Planctomycetaceae bacterium | reverse complement strand
TACCGAATTCTCAATTTGTGAGAAAATCTTTTCAGGCGGTGACCGGTCAAATACACACCATGCCCGGTTATTCCCTTTCAGAGCAAAATACGGCTTATGTTCACGCCCGTAATGATATTCGTCCGTCCCGATTTTCCGAACATACCGGCGACCCACGCCATTTTTATTGCTCCATGAAAGGCGGCGACGATCAATGGTATAAATTATGGTCAAGGTCAAGTGCTATGCAGAAAGTATTTGATGAAAAAAAAGAAGATGAAAACAGTAAGCGGATTTTAGAAAGAACTAAAATTTCCCGCTCTTCTGTTGATGAAGATACGCTGTATAAAATGACAACATTAGATAGAAATGGCGACATCTTTCAGGATTTTATTCATTCTGCCAAAGATGGATTCAACCTTGTTTATTTTGCGCAGTATTTTGCTCCTGATGATGCCGTCGGGATTGCTTACGCGATGGAATTTACCGAATCAGATGGAGTGATGATTCCGAAGTATTATGCGCATTTCCATGGTCCGGGAGGTTTTCTGACAGAATATCAGTTGCAGGAAAGCAAACTGAACGGAAAACTGCCAGATGATATTTTTACTGTTCAGGCACTTGGACTCAAAGACAATGATATTGTCGTGGATTTTCAAGAGAAAGTAAACTACATGCTGAAAAACGGACAACTTGTCAAGTTATCTGACTTCGGCGAAACTCCTTCTATGGAAACCTTGCTTGAAATTAATAAACCGAAATCATCGTTTTTCGGCAAAACCGCCTTTATCGTGTTCAATATCCTGCTCATTGCGCTGGGCATTTACCTGCTGTTTTATCGGAAAAAGTTGAAAAAGGGTAACCGATAAAATTCCGGGCAAATCGCGGGGCAGGTTTGCACGGGAAAATACCGGCAACAAGCGGCGCGGGTTTACGGGTTGCAAACATGTTAGTTTGTGGTATAATCTTGCAAAATCGGAGTGCGGATGTTTTTGATTCCGCATCGCTTCGTTCCGCAACATTATATTTATGACTGCCATTACCAAAGAGTTCCTTCAAAACTGTACGGAACTGTTCCAGTCCCGAATGAAAGGGGCAAGCCGCCGAATCGTCATTTGCGCCGGTACCGGCTGCGTCGCCAACGGGTCTCTTGACGTTTTTCACACCCTCGAACAAAAAATCAAAGAACTCGGCATCGATGTCCAAGTTCTCCTGCAATACGAAGACGGAAAACCCGCCGGAAAACCCGACTTTACCCGCCTCTCCAAATCCGGCTGTCAGGGGTTCTGCCAGCAGGGACCGCTGTTGAGTATCACCCCCGACGGCATTCTTTACACCAATGTCAAAGTGACCGATGTGGACGAAATTGTCGAAACGTCCATCAAAAACAGAGGTGTTGTCGAGCGGCTTTTGTACGTTGACCGGCAGAACAAAAACAAAAAATGCACCAGCCAGAAAGACATCCCGTTTTACCAGCAGCAGCATCGCCTCACCCTGAAAGCGTGCGGCGTGTTCGAGCCGGAAGATATTTACGAATACATCGCTAACGGCGGTTACGAAGCCGCCCGCCGGGCTTGGACAGAAATGACTCCCGAAACGGTCTGCGATGAAATTGACGTTTCCGGTCTTCGCGGACGCGGCGGCGGCGGCTTTCCGACCGGAAAAAAATGGAAATTCGCCCTCAAAGAAAAAAATGACACCAAATACGTCATCTGCAATGCGGACGAAGGCGACCCCGGTGCCTTTATGGACAGAAGTGTGATGGAAGGCAATCCTCACTGCGTTCTAGAAGGAATGATGATTGCCGCACGGGGAATCGGCGCAACCGCCGGATATATTTACGTCCGGCTCGAATATCCGCTCGCCGTGCAGCGGGTCCGAAAAGCGGTTGCCGATGCCGAAAAACTCGGTATTCTCGGCGATGACCTTTTCGGAACCGGCAAACCGTTCCGTATCCACGTCATGGAAGGGGCAGGGGCTTTCGTTTGTGGCGAAGAAACCGCACTGATTGCCAGCATCGAAGGAGACCGGGGAATGCCGAAACCGAAACCGCCGTTTCCCGCCCAAAGCGGACTGTGGGGCAAGCCGACCGTGATTAACAACGTCGAAACGCTGGCGGCGGTTCCGTATATCATTTCCGAAGGGGCAAAAGAGTACCGCAAAGTCGGCACCGAAGGGTCGCCGGGAACAAAAACGTTTGCCCTGACGGGACACGTGGTCAATACCGGCTTAATCGAAGTCCCTTTCGGGGCAACGCTGCGGAAAATCATTTTTGACATCGGCGGCGGCGTGATTGACCAGCAGGGGAACATTGCCAACGATTATTTCAAGGCGGTCCAAATCGGCGGACCTTCCGGCGGCTGTCTGACGGAAGAGCATCTTGACTTGCCGCTTGATTTTGATTCGCTGAAAACGGTCGGAGCGATGGTCGGTTCCGGCGGCTTGGTGGTGATGAACAAAGGCACGTGCATGATTCAAATGGCGCGGTTCTTTATGCAGTTCACGCAAAACGAGTCGTGCGGAAAATGTCTGCTTTGCCGGGAAGGAACGAAACAAATGCTTGCCTTGCTGGACGACATTATTGCTGGCAACGGAACGCAGGAAACGCTGGACTTGTTAGACCAAGTGGCGAAAACGGTTTCCAAAGGTTCGCTTTGTGCGCTGGGCAAAACGGCACCGAATCCGGTTTTGTCAACGATACGCAATTTCCGGGCGGAATTGGATGCTCACGTATTCCAAAAACGCTGTCCGGCGGGACAGTGCAAGAGTTTGGCGAAACCGGAAATATTGGCGGACAAGTGCAAGGGCTGTACGGCGTGCAGCAAAAAATGTCCGGTGGAGGCCATCAGCGGCGAGCGGAAACTGCCTCACCGGATTGACCCGGAAAAGTGCATTAAATGCGGCGAATGCGCCCGAACCTGCAAGTTCGGTGCCGTTATCGGGGTTTGATGATTTTGAATCGACGGTTGGATTTGCGGCTGCGTTTCTATCGTTTTTTTACCGGTTCTAAAAATGTTTCCCTAAATGTATCCCTTGTGCGGATGACCTCTTTGTCTGCGGTCAGGCAGAGGTCAACCGCCAGAGTTTCTGTTTTTTCACGTAATTTTTCAGCAGCATCCCGAAAAGAATCAGGATACGGAATACCGTACAAATCCTGATTCGGATAGTCAACGCCGAATTTCTTCCGGTAGGTCTTGTTGACCGTTTTGCAGGCAGTCCGGTATTGATACAAACCCAGCCAAACACCGCTGCCGTATGGCGTGTGTAAATTTTCCCACTGCACGATTTTGCGGCAATAATGCGTTAACTCGTCAAACGCATATCGACCGGTTGGCGACAAATGCGTCCAATCGAATTTCGTTTTATGAAACGGATTGAACCAATTCAGCAGCATTAAACCGTTTATCCGCGTTGTTGCGGTATTGTTTGCTCCGCAAATCAGCGCATACAGCACACAGTCGGCTATTTCCGTTTCGGTCAAATCCCTGTACGGAGCGTAAAACAAATCGGCATCCCGCGTCCAATCGTATTTCACCGACTTAAACAAACCGAAACCGGTCAATATGCTGATGTAGTTTCCGGTTGTAACGGGATAACCGCTGTGCGCAAGACCGGAAACGATATTGCAGAAATGATGATGCTGAAAGTCCGCCTGATAAAAAACCATCGTTCCGATAAAATCTTCTGATACTTGATCCGCTCCGGCTTTTTTACCGGCAAGAGGAATGACCGCTCCGCTCACCACCGGAACGGGACGGACTTTATTTTCCTTGTGAACCGGAAAAAAGTATTCCCGAAAGGCGAGACGCTTTTTATCAAAAATAAGAAACGTTTTATGTCCGGTAATTTTTGATTCTCTGTCAAGAACATGATATGTCCAGTCCTGTTTCCAGTTCTTGGTTTTCTGCAAATGGTTCAACAGCGAAAAAATGATCGGAAATGTTCCCCGCGTTTTTAATTCATGTTTTTCGTTTTGCGGCTGTGTAAAATGTTCGTTGGCATTCAGCATAAAGCCGCCGTCAAATTGCGGAATCCACATTTCCCGAAACGTTTCCGCAGACGGTTTCGTCATCCATTTTGCTTTTGAGAACAGACCGAGGTAATAACCATGTTTGCCGAAATCCCGTTCAATTTTATAAAGAAACTGCATCGTCAATTCCCCGGCGCATTTTCCCATTTTTTGCGATTTCATTTCTTCGGCAATAGTGCTGCTGCCCGCACCGGAAAATTTTTGTGCCGCTGTATAACCGGCTGCTTCTTTATACGGCGGATTGATAAAAAACAACCATTTAATTTTGCCGTTTGCCAAATCCGCTTTCAGCACTTCCGGCAGTTTCGAGTGATGATCGTTGAGCCAATCAAACGGGAAAACTGCTCTTGTTCTTCCTTTGAAATAGGAATTCGTTTTCAGAAACTCCGCTTCATCGGCATTGATGGTGGAAAGATAGGTGTAAGGCAGCGCATCCGGCGGAACGATATTGTATTCCAAGTTTCCGCTGCCGGCACAGTTATCCCAAATCCGCCAAGTCCCGTCTTGCCAAAAGTTTTCGCCGAGTTGTTTGAGAATCAATTGCCAAGCGGTTTTTGCAATGTCCGGCGGCGTGTAAAATTGTCCCAACGCCCGCCGTCTGTCTGTTGTCTGTTCAGCGCATTTCCATTCCTGATCCTGCGGTTTCCGGCGGTGCGGACGAATCTGCGTCCGCTGCTTTTCAATTTTTTGATACTTACTTTCGGGCATACGGCGGACGTTGTCTTAACAGGTTTCAAACGTCTTTGCAGTGATTAAGTGATGACCAAATATAATTTTACGGAAAAGGAAACTTGACGGCAACACCCGTTACCTGTCCTATCCTTCTGCCGGCGGTTGCTGAAACGACTGGAAACAATTATAATGACAACGGTACCGGTTCCTTTTTTCCGTCAATTTTTTTGTAAAAATGCGTCTCTTTGTTTGCTGTTTTTTGCTGTGCTGCCTTTTTTATGCGTCCGTCTGCACGCTCACGTTTGCCCAAGATATAACGCAATGGCGGCAGATTATCGACAAAAACGCTCCCAAAACACTTCCCGATAACCTCGGCAGTAAACGCCCGGATACGGACACTGCCGATGCGTGCAAGACCGTTGTCGAAACTGCGGACAAAATGCTCGCCGATGCGGATTTAACCGAAAAAGACCGGCGTTGGGCTTTGCAGCGGAAAGCCGCCTCGCTGATCATTCTGTCCTACGCCGATACGGCTGCTTACTATCCCCGGCTGGCCGCGGTCAGTGACGAGTTGCACAAAAACGGCATCAAAAATCTCAGTAAAGAAACCGAAAAACACCTTCTGCTCATCGGCAAAACTTTTGTTCTCACAGAAAAACAGGACGAAAACAATCGCAGTTTGAAAGCACTTGCAGAACGAATGGTCTCGTATGCGGAACAATATCCGGGAACGGAATCGGACATTCTCATCGAAAATTTTTTAACCAATATCCGGCAGTTAAATCTTGCGGCAAGGGATGCCCGGCTGGCTGTTGCCGCCCCTGTTTTTCATCAGTATTTCCAAAAAATCAACCGCTTTGCGAAAGTCCAGACACTCGAATCGGACATCCGGCGGTCAACACTGGTCGGAAAGCCGATGTATCTGGCGGGTACTGATTTGAACGGCACTCCGCTGAATGCCGATTCCCTTGCCAATAAGGTGATTTTGGTGCAGTTTTGGGGAACTTGGTGCCGCCCCTGTAAAGAAGAAATACCTGCGCTGATTAAATTGTACGAAAAATACCATGCTTCCGGCTTTGAAATCGTCGGAATCAATACCGGAATCGGCGGAGATACCGTCAAAAAGGTTGATGATTTTGTGAAAACCACGGCTTTCGGCGGGAAAAAAATCCCATGGATCATTTTACACGAAGGGCAGGAACAAAAAAATCCGGTTTCTCAATTTTACGGCATTAAAGAATTGCCGGTTTTAATTTTGATCGGGCGGGACGGAAAAGTGCTGCATCTGCATCCGCCCGTCGGTACTTTGGACGCTGCCGTTGCCGCCGCTCTTGCACCCGGTACTTAACCTGCACCCAGTACTTAACCCGGCTGAAAGAGAAGAGGAAAGATTTAGTCACTGTTTGGGCAAAGGGAAAAAGAGATGCAAGTTGCGGGTTCAAACGGTTTCCGGTACAATGCTTTGTTGCGGTGCTGCCGGTGCAGCACATACGGCAGGACGGTGATTGGAAAAACAAAATGCAGCGGTTGTCTCTTTCTCACAGTATTCGGGCTTGCCGCAAACTAACGGCGTTAGCACACAGCAGTTTTGCCCCCGCTTTCGCTTTGCTTCCAGCCCATAAAAGGCAGGCGATGGAAATCCTGTACGCTTATACACGATTCACGGATGATCTTGTTGATTTGCCGGACTTCGATCCTCAAACCGGTCAGGAAATTCCGGTCAATGTCCGCCGGAAAAAACAGAAACTTAACCAATGGACAGCCGCTCTCGAATCTGTTCTGGGACAAATCGGCAGTGAAGAACAGCCGGACATTGATCCGCATGATGAAACCGCTTTCCAAAAAATTGCGGAATCGTTTCCGGGCTGCGGCGGTTTGGTTTTCCTGCCTGCCTTGAAAATGATCGTTGACCGTTTTCACATTCCCCGCGAACCGCTTTTTCACCTGATTGACGGCGTAGAAACAGATATTGAACCGAAACCCTTTGCCTCATTTGACGACAGCATTGATTACTGCCATCAAGTGGCGACATCGGTTGGTTTTGCTTCTCTTGCTGTTTGGGGAACGACGGAACCGCTTTTTTCGGAATCTGTTGTTCGTGCCGCCAAAGCGTGCGGCATTGCTTTTCAATGGACGAACATTCTTCGGGATATGCTTGAGGATTACAACGGCGGACGGATTTATCTGCCGCAGGCGGAGTTGCAGCGTGCCGGTTTGACGGACAAGCAATTCGGTTCATTACTGAACCGAAAGGAATGGAATAAACAAAAAATCCGGCAAAAAGGCGGGGATTCTTATGCTCATCAGCAGATGATTCAGGAAATGGAAAAGTTTGAAAACAAGTTTGCAGCCTTGATAACGAATCAACTTCGCCGCTGCGAGGTGTATTATGCCAACTCTGAACCGTTGTACCGTCTTATTCACCGGGACAGCCGCCGCATGTTCGGACTGATGTGGAACAGTTATTATTCGATTTACCAAAAGATGTGCCGCAAGCCGGCGTTATTAACTTCGGGCAACCGGATTCGTCTTTCGTCCGGTAAAAAGTTCCGTCTGTGGCTTCATTGGCGTTTGATGCCTTGCTTCCGGCTGCGGTGACGATTCCGCTTGCGTTGTCTTTTCGGTTATGCGAATTGCAGGCGGTTCAAATGGCAACTGTCGGTTGCGGTATCAGTTTATTAAATTACGGACGCAAAGCATTGTTTCAGGATTGTTTTCAATCAATCAATCCATAAGTTTACGACATGAATGAATTCTAGTCCCTGTTCATTTTTTCATTCCGCAGTTCCCGCTTCATAATTTTTCCGGTCGAGTTTTTCGGCAAATGATCCCGAAACTCAATCACCTTCGGACATTTATACAACGCTAAATGATCCCGGCAATACTTCTGCAACTCCGCCGCCGTTACCGTATGTCCCGGCACAAGCGTCACAAAAGCCGCAACATTTTCGCTCAATGTCTCATCCGGCACTCCGATTACGGCAGTTTCCAGCACCGCCGGATGATGATACAGCAACTCTTCGATTTCACGCGGATAAATGTTCATACCGGCACGGATAATCACATCCTTTATTCTGTCCACGATGAACACATATCCGTCTTCATCTATTTTTGCCGCATCGCCGCTGCGGAACCAGCCGCTGTCCGTAAATGCCGCCGCTGTTGCCGCCGTATCTTTATAATACCCCTTCATAACATTATGTCCCCGAATCACCAGTTCGCCGACTTCGTTTGTATCAGCGAATGAACCGTCTTCCCGAATGATCCGAACCTGCGTACCGAAAAATTCGGGACCGATCGAACCCGGCTTATAAACCGGACAATTTGCCGGCGTAATACACGCAATCGGGCTGGTTTCCGAAAGTCCGTATCCCTCAATCATGGAGAAGTGCATCATTTCTTCAAACTCCTTAATCAGCGGCAGCGGCAGTGAAGCCCCGCCGCTGACTGCTGTCCGAAGAGCGGACAAATCAAAGGGATGCCGCCGCAGTGTTTGCAGCATCAGGTTGTACATCGTCGGAACAGCAGCGATGTGCGTAACCCGATACTTTTCCATCGCAGCCAATGCCCGGCGCGGTTCAAACTGCGAAACCATCACGATCGCTGCACCGGCAATGATCGAAGCATTTTGAATGGCGGTTTGACCGAAGGTGTGAAAAAGCGGCAAAACGGCAACCGTGACATCGCCCCGCTGAATAAAAAGCCCGCGATCTTGTGTGTAGAGCGCATTGGAATAAAGGTTGAAATGACTCAATTCAACTCCTTTTGATTTGCCGGTTGTTCCCGAAGTATACAAAATCACGGCGGTATCGTCGGGTGCGGTTTGATAACAATCAACGAAAGACGAGGAACGCGGAGTGAGAAACGCACGCGATCGCGGCGGCGTAAGTCCTGCGTTATTTTTTTCCTCTAAAGAAGGGGAGTAATCTTTTGGTTTGCCGTCTGTGCTGCCGATCACAAAAAAATGCCGGCAGGTATCGACTTTGACAAAAGCGGCGTGACCTTTTTCGGCAAGGGTGTGCCAGCAAACGATGAACTTTGCGTCGGAGTGTTCAAGAAGATCGGCAATTTCGTGCGGCAGAAAGAGCGTATTGACGGGAACAACGACACCGCCAAGCATCAGAACGGCATAATAAACGGCGGTGAATTCCGGCACGTTGGGAGCGAGTAAAAGAACGTGATCTCCTCGCCGCAGTCCTTCTTCGCGGAGGGCGGCGGCAAGACCGGTTGCCCAATCGGCAAGTTCGGCAAACGTGAATGACCGGTCATCGCCGATGACGGCGGTTTGATCGGGAAAATGTTCAGCGGTGTGAAAAAGGCACGAAGCGAGATTGAGACCCATTGGAGAGTGAAAACGAATTCCTGCGGGCTGCCAGTGTAGCGATTTCTGCGGAACAGCACAAGAGCGGCTTTTATTACAGAATACGCAATGATATAATCAATACGGTGCTGTACGAAGATCAAACCGCTGATATTCATTTTATGCGGCAGGCATTAACGCTTGCGGCAAAAGGAGAAGGATTCGTTGAACCGAATCCGATGGTTGGCTGCGTTATCGTGAAAAACGGCGAAGTGATCGGCAGCGGCTATCATACCCGGTACGGTGCCGCCCACGCCGAAATCGAAGCTCTCCGCAATGCGGCCGCCCGCCGTCCCGAAACCGATCTTGCCGGTGCAACCTGTTATGTTACGCTCGAACCCTGTTCGCATTACGGCAAAACCCCCCCCTGTGCGGAAGCAGTCATTAACTCCGGCATCCGCCGCGTTGTTGCTGCAACAGGCGATCCCAATCCCCTTGTCAGCGGAAAAGGATTTGCCCTTTTGCGGCAGGCGGGAATTTCTGTTACGGAAAATGTGCTTCGGGAAGAAGCGGAATATCTTAATGCGCCGTATCTGATGCGGCTGACTCAAAACCGTCCCTGGGTTCATGCAAAATGGGCAATGACGCTGGACGGACGGCTGGCTTCAAAGACACGTTCAAGTCAATGGATTTCCGGTGAAGAAGCCCGAAAAACCGTTCATCAGTTGCGAAGCCGGATGGATGCAGTCATTACCGGAATCGGAACCGTTATCAATGACGATCCGCTGTTGACTGTCCGGCTTTCGGAACCGGATCGAATTGGCAGCAAAACGCCGCTGCGGATTGTGATGGATTCCGGCGGTTCCGTTTCACCGGACTGCCGTCTTGTACAAACAGCCAAAGAGGTTCCCGTTTTAATTGTTACAAAAAAAGAATTGCCGCCGGAAAAAGACAAAACATTAAAAGAGTCCGGCTGTGAAATTCTGCGGCTGCCGGGCGATCATGCCGATCAGTGCCGGTTATTGCTGCAAAATTTGGCGGAACGAAAGATGACGAATGTGCTGCTTGAAGGGGGCTGCGGCTTGTTCGGCACGTTTTTTGATCTGTCATGTATTGATGAAATCCATGCGTTTGTATCGCCGAAATTGATCGGAGGATCGTCGGCTGTTCCGGTGATCGGCGGGGACGGCATTGCCGCAATGCCGCTTGCCGTCCGGCTTGCTGCACCGGAGGTTCGCTTGCTCGGCGAAGATATTTATGTTCACGGACGATTGAGATAACACCGTCTGTTTTTATTGCCCGCTGCCTTGCCGGGCGGCGGGTATTTGGGCGGGGCTTATTGCCGAACAGCATTTTTCGGTTATATTATTCCATTCTGTTTTCTGTTCAAATCGTTTTTCCCAACCTGTTTCCCGCCTGCTTTTCTATGAAATTCGCCACTCTTGCCGTTCACGCCGGACAACGTCCCGACCCGCATACCGGTGCTGTTACCGTTCCCGTTTCGTTTGTTTCCACTTTTCAAATGGACGCTGTCGGTAAACTCCGCGGCGAATTTGAATACGCCCGAAGCGGAAATCCCAGCCGCCATGCCCTCGAAATTTCCCTTGCCGCTCTGGAAGGAGCAAAATATGCGCTCGCTTTTGCGTCCGGTCAGGCAGCAAGTACCGCTTGTCTCCACTTGCTGGAACCCGGCGATGAAATCGTGACGCTGCCGAATATTTACGGCGGGACGTTCCGGCTGTTTCACAACGTGATGAACAAATACAATATCACTGTCAAAACGGCTGCCGAAGCCGAACCGGAATCGGTGAAAGCCGTTCTCTCCGAAAAAACCGCAATGGTTTGGACGGAATCTCCATCCAATCCGCTGCTGACGCTCTTTGATATTGGGATGACGGCGGAATATCTTAAAAATTTCCGTAACAAAAAAGGCACGAAACCGCTGCTCGTGACGGACAACACTTTTCCCAGTCCGGCGTTTCAAAATCCTCTTTCGCTCGGTGCGGACATTGTGACACATAGTTGCACAAAATACATCGGCGGACACAGCGATGTCATCGGCGGTGCTCTTGCGGTGAGTGACGAAGGAGTGTACCAAAAGTTAAAATTTTATCAGAATGCCGGCGGTGCCGTTCAAAGCCCGATGGACTGCTATCTTTTGCAGCGCGGCTTGCGGACGTTGCCGCTGCGGATGAAAAAACATGAAGAAAACGCTTATGCGGCGGCGGAATTTCTGCGGGGACACAAAAACATCGAAGAAGTATTTTTCCCCGGCTTTGCTGATTTTCCGAATCATTTTCTCGTCAAAAAACAGATGAGCGGTTTGCCCGGAATGGTTTCGTTCAAAATTAAAGGGGATATTGAAGCCGTGAAAACGTTTTTTTCCCGTCTTGAATTGATTATTATGGCGGAAAGTTTGGGGGGAGTTGAATCGCTGACCTGCCATCCGGCAAGTACTTCGCACGCCGCTTTGCCGCCGGAAGAACGGAAAAAAATCGGCATTACGGACAATTTGGTTCGGCTTTCGCTGGGAATCGAAGATGCAGACGACCTGATTGCCGACCTGAAAAACGCTTTGGGATAAACGGGGGAGAAAATGGGAGCGGTGAAAACCGTCTAATTTTCTTGTCCGGCGGAAGTTTCGTTCCGGCGTTTCTGATGTAACGGCAGCGGAGGCTGCTTGCGGCTGACCTTGTCCTTCCGAGACCGAATAAAGAACTCTTCGCAGATATATTTGATTCAGGTATTTTCGTCTATTAGACATGTTGCTGAACCTCCTGTTTTTCACAGGAAGAAATGGAAAACGAGGAAAAATTTCTTAAAATTCCCTTTCTTTTCCTTTCATACCTTCCTATGAAAAATATCCTGTAAAATCCTGATAATCCTGTCCGAATTTTTTCTGCTGCGGTCTGCCGTCTGCAATCTGCAAACTTCCTTCGTTTTTCCCGTTCAAATCTGGTAAAATATGTGTGTCTCGCTAATGTCCTGTGCATGTATAAGAAGAATTGGCCATGAATGACAAAGTTGCGCGCTATATCAATCCCTATACCGATTTCGGGTTCAAAAAACTCTTCGGCGAAGAGGCGAACAAGGACCTGCTCATCGATTTCCTGAACGCCGTCCTGCCGCTGAAAAGCAAAATCGTCAGTTTAACCTTCCGCAATCCCGAACAACTGCCGGATAACAACGTCGACCGCAAAGCCATTTTCGATATTGCCTGCACCGGCGAACACAACGAGCAATTCACGGTCGAAATGCAGAAGGCACGCCAGAAGTATTTCAAAGACCGGGCGTTGTTTTACCTGTCATTTCCGATACAACGGCAAGCCCAAAAAGGTGATTGGGATTTTAATCTCAATCCGGTTTATCTGGTGGCAGTATTGAACTTCACTTATGACGAAGATGAAGAGAAACAGAAGATTTACCGCCTCGTGTCGCTGAAAGACCAAGACGGCGAAGAATTCTTGGACAAGTTGAAAATGGTCTTCTTGCAGATGCCGCTGTTTCGGTTGACGGAACCGGAGTTGAAAACACGGAAGGACAAGTGGATGTACTTCCTGAAAAATTTGGAGGATTTTGACGAGATACCGTCAATCCTTCGCGAGCCGGTCTTTGAAAAGGCGTTTTCGGAGGCGGAGTATTACCGGCTGTCGCCGTTGTTGCAGGAACAATATCAGCGAGACTTGATGGCGTATCGGGACAACGTCAACGTTGTCGAAACGGCAAGAAAAGAAGGCGAGGCAAAGGGACGTGTCGAAGGCAAAGCGGAAGGATTAGCCGAAGGATTAGCCGAAGGCGAGGCGAAGGGACGGCTTGCCGAAAAAGCCGAAGTGGCGAAGCAAATGAAAGCAGACGGAATGCCGCCCGCAGCCATCGCCAAATACACCGGACTTCCGGCATCCGAAATCGAGCGGCTGTGAAAGAGACGGCAGTTTGCAGACGGCAGACCGCAGCAGAAAATTTCTCTCTTGCTGCCGTCTGCAATCTGCGGTCTGCAAACTAATTATCAATTCTCCATTTTCAATTAAAATATCGTCCGGCAAGGACACGGGGGACGCATATTGTCCGTGTCCTGCCGGTATAATGCAAGCATGATGAACGAGGATACGGCAATTTTGGACGAGGTGCTTCTTTCGATGGTCGAAGGTATCGGTGCGAGGACGTACCGGCAGTTGATCGGGCGATTCGGCAGTGCTTCTGCGGTTCTCAATGTTTCCCGCAATGATCTTGCCGGTTTCGATTTTCTTCAGCCCCAAGCCGCTGAACAGTTGCTCTCGGCTCGGAAAAATATCGATCCCGTACTGGTTATCGAATTCTGCCGCCGGAATCACATTGATATTATTCCGCTTTCTGATGAACGTTATCCGGCACCGCTCCGCACGATTTCGGATCCGCCGCCGATTCTTTATGTCCGCGGTACGCTGTTGCCGGCAGATCGTTTTTCAATAGCGGTGATCGGTACCCGGCGTTCTACCCGGTACGGTTTACGGCAATCCGAACGTTTAACAGCAGCACTTGTTCAAAACGGTTTTACCATTATCAGCGGCTTGGCACAGGGCATTGACGGGGCGGCTCACCGCACGGCTGTCAATGCCGGCGGACGCACGATAGCCGTATTGGGCAGCGGACTGCATAGAATTTATCCGCCGGAACATATTCCGCTTGCCGAAGAAATTGTTCAACATGGCGGCTGTTTGATAAGCGAGTATCCGCCGCTTCACCCGACGGCAAAGTGGACGTTCCCGCAGCGGAATCGGATTGTGAGCGGTTTATCACTTGGTGTGCTGATTATTGAAGCCCCGCTGAAAAGCGGCGCGATGATTTCTGCCCGGCTGGCGGGCGAGCAAGGGCGGGATGTTTTTGCCGTACCGGGTCTGATTACATCTCCTTTTTCGCAGGGCTGTCATCAGTTGATTCGGGACGGTGCCTATCTTACGGAATCGGCGGATGATATTTTGAATGTTTTGGGACCGATGCGGCAATCGGTGCTGCTGCCCGGTTTTCAGAAACCGGTGCGGCATCCTAACGAAGTTTCGCTGAACGAGGTTGAACAAATTGTTCTGCGGCAATTCGGTGCGGCGGCAAAAACGCTGGAAGCGGTTATTGCGTCGTCTGGTTTGGAGCCGCATCAGGTTCTGGCGGCAGTAGGTGTTTTGGAAAAAAAATGTATTCTCCGGCAACTCTCTCCGGCAGAATTCATCAGAATGTAGGAGGAAGGTATGGTACGGACTCCTCCCACAAGCCGTTTTATGCGTATTGGGGCGGCACCGGCAATGACCGTTTCGGCAAAATACCCCCCCGCTTTTTTTAAACCGCCGGAAGTGGTACAATACTCCCTTTCGTTTCCGCTCATTTTGAAAAAACCGTGAACAATATTTCCGTGAATAGTAAATGTACCCCCTTCCGGCTTTGTTATTGCGCCGTCGTCCTCGTTGTTTTGCTCCGAATCGCCATCGGCTGGCATTATTTTTACGAGGGAATTCATAAATTCGATCCCATCGAGGAATTCTCCGCCGAGGGCTTCCTCGGTGTCGCCAAAGGTCCGACAGCGGATTTTTACTATGCGATGCTCCCCGATTTTGACGGCTTTGCCCGGTTGGAAATTGCCGACGTTGATGTCCTCGGCGATGACGGAAAAACCGTACAAAAGGGAGGCAAAAAAGTTCAGACTAAAACATTCATCGTGTACGAAAAGGCTTGGCAGTCCTATTTTGACAACTTTATGCAAACCCATGGACTCGACCAGCCCGAAGCCGCCGAATCAAAAAAGTTGGCAAAAGAAGCACAAGCGATATTTAACCGTTACCTCGCATCGCTCCGTGAAGGCGCAGTCAATACCGCCGGAGAAATTAAAGCCCTGCGTGAAAGCAGGCAGCGGTTCGATGAAACGAAAAATTCTATCCGCAATGATACCGCCAGCGAGCAGAAACGCCGCTGGGATGCCGCTGGGAAATACCGCAGTGAAGCAAAAACATACACAAAATTGCTGACCAATATGGGCAACGGGCTGCAATCCGACTTAAACCGGCTTATAACACCGGAACTTGCCGGTTCGCAAGGGGCGATCACCACCGTACCGGAGTGGGGACAACTCGCCTCCATTCCCGGTGCCGTGACGCTGATGAAGATGATCGGCATCCGAAGCCAAATGGAAGCAATGGATAAAGCCGTGATGTATGGTTTGACCGCCATCGGCATTTGCATGATGATCGGTTTTTGCAACCGTCTCGCTTGTCTCGGCGGCGTGATCTTTTTGATTAACGTAGTCTTGACGACATTTCCGGTACCGGGTGTTCATCCGGCACTGCCGTCGGCTGTCGGGAACTTTATGTTCGTGAGTAAAGACGTGGTCGAAATGATTGCGATGCTGTTTCTTGCTTCGATTCCGGCAGGACGCTGGGCAGGGCTGGATTACTACCTGTATCACTTCGGCGGGAAGAAAATCATGAAAAAGATTTGTCCCCTCTGTGCATGTTCTTCCGAAACAGAATAGTAATAGTCCCCTATCCAACCACAGCGCAGGGCATTGAAAGCGGCGGCAGCGGAAATGACCGCTGCCGTTTGTTTTCCTTCAGCAGATGTTTTTCACCGCTGTATTTCTCGCTTTATTTCTGTACGCTTGACTTCGACACCATTGATAATGATTTTTTCTATATGTTGAATGTTGATGTTTCGTTGCGGCAGCAATACTGCCGGACGTTCCTCCGGCGGTTTGACAGCCGTCGGGTCTTTTGACGGATCACCTTTGAAATTGGACGATTTTCCATCCTCTTTGTCATTTTCCGAAGCAGGTACGGCATCGTCCGTGAAAACCGCCCGAATGATGCGTTTTCCTCTTGCCGTCATAAACAGGATTTCCTGTTTATGCGGATTGGCGGCAACCCGAAAGTCCTGCAATAAATACCCGCTGTCATTCGGAACATTGGGCGGAACCAGTTTTTTGAACCGGATGTTTCCCGTCCGTTTATCAACACCCATCAGACCGAACATCATGTGCGACCGGTTGGTTGTCGCTTCCCGGTCGTTTACCGAAACGACAAAGATTTGTATCGGCAGGTTATCAGGAATATTCAAAAGCCGGAACCAGTTTTTGATTTCAGCAGGTTTTTCCCAACATGTTTTGCCGTTTTTATCGTACAGCATCATCGTTCCTTCTCCGACCGGAGCGGACGGTATCCCGTGAATCGGCTGAATCTGCCGGAGGAATTTCGCCCCCCCCGCATTTTTGATTTCCTCTTGCCGGAATAGAAGGTTTTGCGACTTTACAATGGAAACCAGCACTTTATCATCCACAAGTTCGACATCAACCGGCATCTGAGGCACTTGTCCGCTGTACTGGATCATTTGAGCATTTGCGATAATCGCCGCCCTTCGTGCCTGCGGATTTCCATCATTATTCACACCGTTTACGTCCAGCGGCAATGAAATGGCATTGGTCAGCAGCGGTTCCAACGTACCAAGATTAAAAATTTGCAGCGACTTCTTTCCCCAATTCAGCACCGCCATGTATTGATCATCATTGAGCATCTGCACAATACTCGACGGGTCAAGACCGCTTTGGATGACTTTCACAGGCAAAGAAGCGATTCCGCCCTGCGGCGAATCGGTAACCACCAAAGCAAGACGGCGTTTATCATACAAATCCCGCAGGTCGCCGCGATGAATGGATACGGACCCTGCGGCGGATTGGGCTTCGTTTTTCAGGAAAAGCAAGTTTGTTCCGTAGGCGTAAAAACATCCCGGCGGGATCGTTCCGCCTGCTAAACGTGTTCCGCTTGACGGATCAAGGGCAACGGCTTGAAGCGTTTCCGGGAAAACGAGGAACAGGTTGTCCTGATCACCGAAAACGGAACAGAGGTCATGAGGATTTTTCCGAATCCAAAGCGTCTGACCGGTCAGGGGGTCTAATCCGTAGAGATAGCGTGAATCGCGGCAGCAGACGATTTGCCGGGACACATAGACCGAACTGTTCGGAAAAGATGTCGTTGCCGGAATCGCCGCCGCACCGTTCTGCAAGCAGGGAAGCCGGACATCCAGCCGTTTTGTCCACAAAATCTTCGGCGACGATTGATCCTCCGGCAATGTGTCGATCGCCGCTAACATATCTTCCCAAACAAGAACCAGCAGATGACCGACTCCTTTAAGATAAATCGTTTGATCAAAAAAACCGAGGAACGTTTGCTGAATGCTGTAAAAATTATCCGTGTATCCGTTGCCGTCCCGCATCGGCAAAGCAAGCCGCCATTGCTGTTCGCCGGAAACATCATAACAGGTCAGATACGGCATTCCGGTTTGTGTGATCTCGAAAAAATACTGGAATATCGGTCTGGCACTGCCGCGGTGTTCCAGCAGCGGAACGCTTCTCGGACTCTTCATCATCTCGTTGGCATTGACGATATGGCTGGAATTATTCGCAAGCGCATCACAAACTCTGCCGATTTTCGGATTAAGGTGTCTGTTCCGAAAATTTGTATTCTCATCTTGTACGGTTTCTGCCGGTTTTCCCGGTACCGGTGACACCGTATTCGGGGCTTTTTCTTTTTCCGCTGCTGTGCTGTCGGCGACATCATCCCGAAGGATGACATTCCCTTTTTTCCAGAGATCGGAAGACGAGACAGACGCAGCCGAAACCGGTGTCTTCTCCGCATCCAAAGAACATCCCAGCCCTTGTTGTCCGCAAATCGTTTGCAATTTGCGGTTGGCTTCGCCGGCGATCTCCGTATGGCGGAATATCTCCGTAAAGGCTTGCCATGTATTGATTTCAGGCGAAAACCGCATAACGTTTTTGTCCCACTGGGCAACAAATTTCTTTTGTTCGGCATCCGGCTGTAAAGACCATTTTTTCTCTGAAATGCTGTTGAAACAGTCCTTCGCCATTTGTTCCCATGCGGTTTTCAAGGCAGGATCCGCCTGTTCCCGCTGGTATTTTTCCAGCAAACTTCCGACAGCCCGGTAAAGTTGCGCAGAGTGATCTTTACCGATCGAAACGAGGGTTGGCGGACTGCCCGCGGTTGCCAAAACCTTTTCGATGGTGCGTTTCATATCGGCTGTTTGCTGCGATTTGATCATTCCCTCAATCTGCGCATAGAGAATATTCCCTAAATCTTCGGGAAACAAAGCCAGCGATTCGATCTCTTTGGCAATGTCAGGATTTTCACGATATTGATTTCGGATAGATTCCAGCAGAATGTCTTTTAACATTTCGACGGCTTCCGGAATTTTCTTTTTTGCCAGCGACCGGCGCAAAAGTTCGAGTGCTTCCGTATTTTGCTTTTCGGATTTCTTTATTTTCGCCAGATCGAAGAGCGCATCGGCATTACCGGTATCTTTTTTGAGGAGGTCTTCCGCCTGATGCCGCAGCGTTTCTTTTTGCTCAAATGCCGCGATCTGCACGGCAGTTTGTGAAAAAATCATTCCCTTTACGCCGACGAGGTTTCCGTATTGGGTAACTTTCGGGAAAATGCCGTTGGCCACCAAATCGGGAGCAAAAACAGCCGTTCCGTCGTTTCGGTTCGGATAAGCGGCAGTCCTGCTGAAACCGCCGCCGACACGGAGAATGAGACCGTTTGGTGCCAAGTGGTTATTCGGATCACTCTTGTTTGTCTGAACCTCTGCATCGTTCTCCGGGACTGCCGGTGTACCGGCAGAACCGTCAGCATTCATCCACGCGGTCTCTCCGCTGTCGAGATTGAAAAGTGCCAGATAACCGCCTGAAAAGGGAATCATATATTGATTGTCATGGTGAATACCTGTCCCTGCCGGAAGCAGACCGGTCGGAAAATGACCGCCGAATTTGACCGCGGCACCGGTATCCATATCGTAGGCAGAGATTTTTTGTGCGCCGACCGTAAAGACCTTGTTGTTGTGAATACACGCAACATACAAAGCGTCATTTTTCCCGATGCCGGCCGGCGTTTTGTTCTTTTTCGTTTCCGCAGCCGGCTTGTTTGGAACAGCACCCGGCATCTGCTGTGCCTGCATCGTCGGCAAATTGTCCTGAACGGGAACGGACGGCTTTTCCCAAAGGAGTTTACCGGTTAAAAGATCGAGGCAATAGATTGCTGTTCGGTCTGCCGGTGTGATTAGCACTCTTTGGCGGTCAACCATAATGGTCGGCACCTGCCATCCTCTTTCGTTGTAAACTTGGTTGACAAGTGCATCGTTTAACTGCATGCCGGGCCATAACTGCATACCTTTCCGCATCATTCTCATCTTTTGCCTGCCGTTGCCGTTTGTATCATCTTCTTCATTTTCTGCGGCAGGCAAATAAGTGAAGCACCAAAGGGGGGTAATGGTCATGACATCAACGGCAACAATCAGCCCGCTGCTTGTTGGGCAAAGTAAAATTCCGCCCGCAGCCGCCGGAAAAAGCGGATAAGACCGCCGGATAACGCCCGTTGCCGCTGAAGCGGAAGTTAATGCCTGCGCCAGCGGCAGCCGTGCGATCAGTTTTCCTGTTCCGTTTTCGAGGACAAAAAGTTGAACGATACCGTCATTTTCCCCGATGATATAAAGCCGGTTGTGCAGCGGCAGCGGGGCACCGAGAAACCATGTTTCCCGAAAAGCGAGTTCATCTTCCGTGAACCGGCTGTCGTCAACGACAACCTGCTCTTCCGCAAACCCTTTTACCATTCTCCGGTTTGCCAGTGCCTCCTGTTTTTCCTGCGCTGTCCGCGTATCTGCCGCTGCTGCTTTATCCGATTCCGCAATGGCAAGATTAAGATATTTTTGGGCATAAGGATATTTACCGATTTGCCAGACAATTTGTCCGGTTTTCACATCGCGTGCGGTCAGCGTGTTCCCTGCTGCGTAGCGTTTGTCTTCAATTTTTCCGTCCCGCAGCATCGGTCTGTTGCCGTAATCACGCATGGAGATTAATTCGTGATCTTCGATGGAATAAAACCGTTCGCCGTCGCTTGACAACTGCTGGGCAATGCGGTTATGCCAGCCGAACAACCGCAGCGTTGTATGAAGTTGTTCGTTATACGGCGGATTGGAAGCGATGTGGGCGGGCAGTTGGAACTCCGGCGGCGATACCGCCCAAAGCCGCTTTCCTGAATCAATGTCGACCGCAAAGATTTCGGAGAAACTCTTCGTAATAAGCCGGTTTCCGACGACAATCGGCTGGGCGGTCGGAACGTATAATTCAGGATTTTTCCGTATTAACCGCATCAGCAATTCGGCTTCCCGCTCATATTCTACTCTGGAAAACAGAGGGACTTCCCAGCATTCTTCGACCAGCGGCGGCGATGCTTTTGTGTTCGGATTGTGGGCAGGCGATCCGGTTGGAATACGCCAGCCGGACCATTCAATCCAGTCGGCTTCGGAGACCGTTTCTTCTTTCCGTTGTCCGTTTTTTTGCTGATCCAAAATGGATTGCAGTTTTTTTACGGTTTCGGAAAGAGCCGGCTCGAAAGATTTCGGCAAAGCCGGATGAAATTGTTTTAATTTATTGAAGGTCAAAAAGGCGGCGGCATAATCGCCCCGCTCTGCTTGTTCGGTTCCGACGAGAAAGGCGGCGGCGGCACCGGCTTCGGTCGCAAAGTATTTTTGGGCAACCTCGCAGACATCGCGGATCGAACCGGCAGCGGCGGCATTTTCCAGCAGCCGTTTCGCAACGGCTTCGTATTGAAACAGATAGGATTGCAGCACTTCTTTGGGACATTCCCGCAGCATCTGCAAAAACTGATCGTTCATTGTTTGGTCGAGGGTGCGCAGTGTATCTCCGTTTGTTTTTTCCGGCGGGACAAACGAAGGCGGTGCATTTTCGAGGACGCTGCCGAATAATTGGACGGCTTCGGCAGACCGTCCTGCCTCTAAAAGCCGCTGGGCTTGTTCAAACCGGCGTATAATTGTCCGCTCTGCGGCGAAAAGGGATTCGTAAATCGGATTGCCGAGGGACATCTGGTCTTCTCTGTCCTTCTTTTCTTCTCCGTCTTTACCTGTTTTTTCTCCTTCTTCGGCTTTCGGCACTTCTGTTTCCGCAGGATCAGGTTTTGCCGGCGCAGCGGCTTCTTTCATCTCTAATCGTTCAAGTGCTTGTACAAAACTGCCGGTAAACGGAACGGCAAGGAGCAAAAACAGAAAAAATAACGGGAAAAACCGGAATTGCAGACAGGAACGCATAATCAATTTCCTCAAAATGAAAACTTTACTTCCATGCCTTATTATACACGATTTTATCGTTCAGGTAAAGACGACGTTGATAAACGTCTGTAAAAGGGGAGGGGGCGAGGAACCTCTGAACCGTTTTCACGGACAGAGCGAAGCAAGCGGGAGAAAGATCACGCGAAAACGCCTCTTGTCTCTCATCCGGCATACCAAACCGCTGTCCGGTGTCCGGCACGTACGTTACCCTGTGAAATAGGCGTAAATGGAAATGATGATTGCCAGCAGACCGGCGGTCAGGATAATGTCAAGCGCGTTCCAACTCTCCCGCGTTTGCTGCCGGTGTTCCGCAGACGTTGTCCAATAGGTAAGTCCCGCCAGCCCTTTTTCGTCCGGTTTCGGCGTAAGCAAACTGACTCCCGCTATCAAAACAGAACAGAGTACCGTAAGGTAAATGCAGATGAATGTGTAACTCGTCGCCGCAAACCATTTCAGGAACGTTCCGTCCGCAAAAAGGTGCGGAAATGCACCGGTATTGTCCGCAATTTCCGCCGCCAGCCGTCCCATTCCGAACAAAAATCCCGCTGTCAGACCAGTCATACACCCGTAAGCATTGACCCGTTTGACGAAGATGCCGAGAAAAAAGACCGCCGCTATCGGCGGAGCAATGTAGGACTGAACGCTTTGCAGATAGCCGTAAAGTGTTCCCGGCATGTTTTTGATTATCGGAATCCAGAGCAGTCCGATGATGACCATCATGCCGGTGGCGATTCTGCCGACCCAGACCAATTGCCGCTCGCTTGCCGACCGGTGCAGTTTTTGGTAAATGTCCATCGTGAAAAGAGTCGAGCAGGAGTTGAAAACCGAAGCGAGCGAACTCATCAATGCCGCCAGCAAACCGCCGACAACGATTCCTTTCAAACCGGCAGGAAGCACTTCTTTCACCAAAATCGGAAACGCCTGATTCGGTTCATACAGCACTTCGGCACCGATTTTCCCCTGCACCGCAAGACCGTAAGCAATCATGCCCGGAACAATGAAAATAAAAACCGGTGTCATTTTCAGATAAGCACCGAAAATGGTTCCCCGCCGCGCTTCACGCTGATTCTTTGCCGCCAATGTCCGCTGCACAATGTATTGGTCGGTTGTCCAGTACCACAAGCCGACAATCGGCGCACCGAACAGCAAACCGAACCAAGGAAAAACCGGATGCGAATTCGGCTTCCACAAATTAAAGTGGTCGGCTTTTTCACGCTTGCCGGCAGATACCCATGATGATTGAGTTGCGCTCTTTTGTAAATCGTTTTTTACACCGGCATCCAGCCGGTCTTGTATTTGCGCAACATCTTCTTGCGTTAATTCAGAAGTGCTTACCCAATTTCTGTTACGTTTATCATCAGCGGCTTTCGGACGTTTCAGGATGATGTCTTTTCCTGTTTTCACGTCTTGATGAAACGCTGCCGGCACTCCGTTCTCGACCGATACGGCAATTTTATATCCGTAAATTCGGTCTTGCCCTTGGACGGTTTCTTTGAGTTTTTCCCAGCCGCCGACCTGATATAAGCCGATGAACAGAACGCACGCCGAACCGATAATCAGCACGGATGTCTGAAACAAATCGGTAAAGAGAACCGCGCGGAGACCGCCGAGAACTGTGTAAATGCCGGTAACGACAACCATTCCGACTGCCCCGACCCAAAAATTATCGATGCCCGGTATCAGTTCGGCAGGAAACAACGCTTTGAACACAATGCCGCCGGCAAATAACGTAACGGAAATCTTTGTCAGAATATAAGCGATGAGGGAAATGAGGGAGAGAAACCATCTTGCGGCACTGCAATAACGTTTTTCGAGAAACTCCGGCATGGTATAGACGCAACTGCGTTCATAAAACGGCACCATTATCCAGCCGAGAACAAGGAGGCACCATGCGTGGAGTTCGTAATGAGCCATCGCCATTCCGTCGCTTGCGCCGGTACCGGCAAGACCGACGAGGTGTTCACTGCCGATATTGGAAGCGAAAAGCGATGCGCCGATAACAATCCATGTTGCTTTTTTACCGGCGAGAAAATAATCCTGTGAAGTATCGGTTTTCTGGCGGACGACATACCATGCGACGGTGAGCAGAATACCGAAATAAGCGGCGAGCGTCAGCCAATCAATGCCACCGAGTGCGGCGGACGGGACTTGAGCGAAAACAGGAAAAGCGGAAAAAGCCATTGCGGAATAAAAAACAGAAAGAAAACAGCACACCGGAAAAAAGAATTATACCTTGTCCGGCGTGTATTTCAACAGTGCGTATTTCAGCAACGTCTTCTTGTATTTTTCTTATTTTTTGTTAGAACCGACTTCATAACCAATCTTGTTCTTTATTTTACGGGAAGTTATGATAAAGCCAATATCCGCACGGAGGCGATTTATGAAAAAACGGACATATAAAACCGGTCTGGAATTGACCGACAAACAATGGCACAAACTCAAAATTTTTTCCCGAACCGCAACGTTCCCAATGCGGCGGACAAGTTCCGGCAGCACTTGCCGGCGGCGGATGAAATACTTTTCTTCAAAAATTGTCGTTATCATCTTTTCTACCCTTTCGCGAAAAACGAGTTTTAATGCTC
>JAIRPZ010000169.1 GCA_031256755.1 Planctomycetaceae bacterium | reverse complement strand
TTCCAGCATCGTCATTCCGCAGCGGAAGGACTCCGGCAGTGTCCGGCAAAGAAATGCGGTTTTGTCTGAAATCATTCCTATCGGCTTTCAATTCGGACGGCGGGTTTTCCCGGATTATTTCTTTGGCACTATTTTACAGCGGCTGCCGGTTTTCGTCAATCATCTTCCCGGCAGCAAAACAGTCCGTTTCGGAGTTTCCCGACTTGCGAATTTTTCCCAACATTTTTGATATTCTTTCGTATTAAGAGCAGATTTCCCGTTCCCAAAATACAAAGGAGTCCGCAATCTCCTCTTCCGAAACATCAGCCGCCCGATTTCTGCAATAAAAGAATCTCGATCAAAGACATGCAAAACGCCTTCGCTCAATTTCTGAACGGTCTGTTAAACGATGAAGAGAGCGTTGCCGCAAGGGTGTTCCTGTCTTGTCAACTCGTTATTCGTTATTATGTAAGTTCTTTGCCGTCTGATGCCGTTTCTGCAAAACGGTTTCAGGAATCATTCTTCGCCATTGGGAGGCAGAGAATTGCCTGCATTGGGAGAAGGACAAGGAAAGTACAGCACAGGCAAACACGTTTTTCGGAGTGCGGCGTTGGGGGAGGTTTGGACGTTTCTGACGGGAATGGCTGGAGCAGTTGTGTGTGTCTGGCGAAGAAGTATCTCACTTTGCGGGAAGTAAGAGAACAATTGAGCGCAAAACCGCAAAACGCTCGCCAAATATAAAACTCTCCAACGGACTGCCCGATGCATTTCAAATTTATTGTATCGTAACCTTCTGCTTACGGTCTTACAACTTGGCGGCTTGCAGCGCACTAGTGCGGTTTTTCTCCGCCGTACCATGGCTTCCATTGCCGGACAATCCGCTCTGCCGGACCTGCCCCGCCGCGGGAAGAGAATATCTCCCAAATATGAAGCCGGCAGCAAAAAGCAATAAATTCATTCCGGTTCGTCAGAATCGTTTGCTTCCCGCCGATCCGTTTATCATCACGGAACAGCAGATTATAGTCGTCCAATGCCTGCATAAATCCGCTGTCATTACCGTTATACACGTTAGTATGACTCAACACGGGACCTTCATTCTTGATTTTGCCGACCGGACGTTCAGCTTTCGGTCCTTCGGGAATAAACCCGCGCGGGTCAGGCCAATCCTCCGGCAAACCGGGAAATCTGTCGGGTTCTCCCATCACTTGCCCGGAATGACCCGCTACCGGCATACCCGGCATCGTTTGCATCATCGGCGGAACCGGTGTGATCGGCTGGGCAACCCAGCCGTACTCGGATAATTGCTGCGCCGTCAAACCCTGCGGCTGCGGAAATCCGGGATAATTTCCTTCATATCCGCCCGGATTAGCCATGCTTTGACGCATTGCCGGTACCGGATTTTGCGAAGACCACGGCAACTGATTTTCCGGTGCCGTTTCGCTTAACCAAGGACCATGCCTGAACGGATGTTCCGAATCAAACCGGAAAGCCGTCTCTTTTTTCTCCCGGTCCGTCACCGCTGATCCTTCAGGAACATACGGCACACCGGTCGATGCCAAATGCCGATCCATCGACAAATTCTGCCGGCGGACAGCCAGTTTATCTAAATCGGCCTCTTCGGTACTCTCAACATTCATATTGTTCGGAATCGTTGCCGCAACAAGCCGAATCGTATTTTGTTTCCGTGCTTCTTTCGGCGGTACCGGTTCAATATCTTCATCTTCTCCGCTTTCATCATCTTCCGGTTTCCTTTTCGGTTTGATCGGATCAAACTTCGGCGTTTGCGTTTTGATTTGGGCTTCGGCAAGTTCCATTTCGGCTTCCATCACGATTTTTTCAGGAATATATTTTTCGTATTCGGTTCCCCAGGGAAGTCCGGTGCCTCGCGGAATATAATGCAGGAACGGATTCACGTTGTACCATTCGGTCTCAAATTTGGCATAGGGCGGATAATTCATGCTGAATCCATGGATTTTGCCGATGACAACGGCATCAACTTTGAGAAGTTGTGCAAGGTAACGGATGTCGTCAACGGTTTCAAATTTATACAGATCGTATTCTGTCATTGTTTCTTCGACAACCTTATTGGCGATCACTTTGAAACCGGGAATTTTTTGCAGTTCGAGTGCAAAAAATTGGGCAAATTCCCTGCCGTTGACGTTGGGGTTATCGGTATAATTGTAAAACGGCACGACGGCAACGGTTTTCATTTCACCGACAAAAGGGTTATGCAGTGTCGGTTTGTACCGGACGGTCGGCATTACCTCGCAGCCGGTCAAAGCGAGTATAAACAGAAACAACATTAGGGGAGAAAATCTTGCCGGCCGCATATTTTAACCGCAATACAAACGATATAACCGCTATAATCGACAAAAGTTGACTATTTTCTCCAATGTTTATCACGAATTCCGCTGATTTTAGCAAACAGATGAGTTTACGCCGGCACGAAAACATTTTTTCCCTCTAATTTTTCTTCTTTTTCGGCGGCTCTTTGATATATTCCTTATCAATGTCCCGCAAGTCGGCAAAGTCAATGATTGTCCGTGTGCCGTCCGGCGAAACCGGCTCCGGGTCCGGTTTGTCCAAATCCACAAGATCAGGATCATTCCGGTCGAAAAACATTTTTCCTTCGCGTGCAAGTTTACGCTTTTCCAGACGCTTTTCTTCCCGTATTTCAACGTAACGTTTCTCCGCAACGAGTTTCCGGTGAAGGTTTTCGGCAGCAAGTTTTATATCTTCCTGCATTTCAGCCGTTAATTCTTTGTTTGTCCGCATTTCCTTAAGAGCCGCAAGCGTCTTCTCATCACCGAGTATGCTGAGCAAACGATAAACCGCAAGATGACATTCGCCCCCAGACGTTGATTGCAAATTACGAGCGGTGTCTTTCTTTAATGCTAATTGAAGCAGTTCCGGCAGAGTGCTTCGGGCATGAACGCGTTCAATGATACGCATGGCGTATTCCGCAGCGGTTGTCAATTCCGGTTCCGGCGGATGACAAGATACAATACGTGTTCCGGTCGGCGATGATTTACCGGCAACATACGGACTATCACTGACAAGAGTGCTGACCTTTATCCGGTCGTTAATACATTGAAGAAAATACTTATTCAACGCGTCAAAAATAAGTTCTTGATATTTCTTGAAATCGTAATCATTGGTAAAGATATTCTTATCCCGTTGTTCCAAGAGCATTGCCAGCAGTCGGACTCTGCCTTGTTCGTTTGCAATGAGCGTTTTCACTTGCGTTTGAAGGATTTTTGTCAGTTCTTCTTGTGTTTTCCACCGATAGTCGGTCCATCATTTTTTTCAAAGTTGTCTTCTTCTGCGCCGTTTTCTTTCGCAAAAGAAAACGAAAATACGTAGCAAAAGAACAGGCAAAAAGTTAGGAGGACGAAAAAGTTTTTCATATTCGTTTCGTCCGGTATTGTGAAAACCGGCTTGATTTTTTATAATTTCCGGTTTTAGTTTACTGATTGTTTTCAATCCGTCCACAACAGTCCGTACTGCCCAATTTTGACAAAATCTTATGATCCTTTCCCTCCACGAATTGGAACCGAATCAGGAAGCCGATTTTTTTGCACGGCTCACCGAAAAGGAACCGGCAAAAACAAAAGAAGGAAAACCGTATCTTTGGGTGACGTTTCGGGATGCTCACCGGGAAGTCCGGTTTCCGGTCTGGTCGGAGACCGCGGTCTATAAGGAATTCAAAACACTCAAGTCCGGCATGTACTGCAAACTCCGGGCGGTCTATCGGGTTACCCCGAAATTCGGAACGCAATTAGACATTCTCCGCATCCGCCCCGTTGAACCGGGAGACGAACAAGACGGATTTAACGAAACACTGCTCTATCCCGCTGCCGCCCTGCCCGCCGATAAAATGTTCGATGAACTGCAAGCCCTGTCCGCCGCATACATCGGTAAAGGAAAACTGCTGCAAATTGTTACAAAAATCCTGAAAGAATACCGGATGACACTGCTGACCGGCGTTGCGTCGCGGCAGCATCATCACAATTATATCGGCGGGCTGCTGGAACATACGCTTTCTGTAACAAAAATTGCAGCGGCAATCGCCGATCATTATCATCAGTTCTGCCCGGAACGTGCAAAAGACATCTCCAAACCGCTGACCATTGCCGGAGCCGTTCTGCACGACATCGGCAAAGTCCGCGAATATGAACCGGCTCTCGGTTCACATGTTCATTCAGCGGCGGGCGAATTGATCGGGCATGCCGTTCTCGGAAGAGATATTTTCCGGGAAGCGGCGGCAGAATTTGAATTAGAACCGGACATTTGCACGCATCTGGAACACATTATTCTTTCTCATCAGCGTTTTCCCGACTGGGGTGCTGCCAAACCGCCGATGTCGCTGGAGGCAATGATTGTTCATCATGCCGATTCCTGCGATGCCCTGTGCGGCTGTTTTTGGAATATTTTTTCACAGGACACAACAGAGAATGAATTGACCGGTAAAAAAAATGTGATCGGCTATCCGCTGCTGAAACCAAAATAGCCCTGCCGGTGCTAGCCGCACGGGCAGGATTTTTAATTGATAATGGATAATGGAAAATTGAAAATTAAAAAAGAAGGAATTAAACCGTACACGGTAATATCTCTTTTTAACATAATTTTCAATGATCCATTATCCATTTTTAATTTTCAATTATTGCCTTTTCCTGCCGCAGATGATTCTCTGCCGACCGGCTAAATCGGGCAGAATTTGCGAATCATCCCAACAACCGGTAAAAAAGGACTTCACTTTTTCCGCAATCATCGGGCTGCCTTCGATCAAAAGATACCCGCCCGGTTTCAATTTGACAGACGATTGAGCAATCAGCCGTTCCGCAATTTCTGTTCCGTTTTCACCGGCTAACAACGCTAATTTCGGCTCGAAGTTTTTGACATCGTCCGGCAATGCCTCGTATTCCGGCCGGCTGACATACGGCGGATTGCTGACAACAATGTCCGGCGGTTCAGCAACCTGTTCAAGAAGATCGGACTGTCGGAACTCTATCTTTTCCGCAACATGATGAACGGCGGCATTGTGTTCGGCAACGGCTAACGCTTCCGGTGAAATGTCAACGGCGATGATTTTCGCCGATGTCAAATGTTTCGGCAAATGTTTGGCAAGCGTAACGGCAAGAATTCCGCTGCCGGTGCCGACATCGGCAATCACCGGTTCTGAACCGGCAGGGTAAGCCGACAGTTTATCCAGTGTTTGCAGCACAAGGTCTTCGGTTTCCGGTCGGGGAATCAAGACACGGCGGTCGACTTTGAATGTCAGCGAATAAAATTCTTTGCTCCCGACAAGATAGGCAACCGGTTCGCCAGCCCCGCGCCGCCTGACAAAATCCCGATACACTGCCCGCTGGTTTTCCGGCGGCTCCGACTCGTAAATCGTGTAAAGCTCGATCCGCTTGATTTGCATCGCACAAGCAAGAAGAATCTCGGCTTCCAACTGCGGCTTTTCGATCCCTTTTTTCTTAAAGAAATCACGTGTCCAAGCCAGAAGGCGGCTGACCGTCCATTTTTCTTCCGGCGGCATACGGTTGTACTCCGATTTTGGATAACGTGAATTCTGTGCGGTGCATTGTAGACGCAGAATACGGAAAATCAAGAGACCTGCAACTGCCGCTGCCGGCAAGATTCCGGCGTGCCGGAATCTATTTGTGATCCGATACCGTCTTTTGCCGCCGCAATAACAGCAGCAAACGGTCAAAAATCAGGAACGCCTGTAAAATAGACAAGGAAAGCACCGGTAAAATAATCCGTCCGTAACTCGTAAAACTCGCCGCCATTGACACAAACACCATCGCAAACGTCATGCCCCAAATCATAAAATGCAGCCAATTTATCTGCAACGAATGAGTCCGTAATGAAAAAAGCAGAACAGCCACACTAACGGCAAGCACTGCATACACAACGCCAATACGGATTTCACTCAATGAAACAATGTACATTTTTCTGGCAAGATACTTTGCGTAAGCCAGTTTATTGCGCATCAGCGTATTTTTTGTATAGTCCCGTACCGTCTTGATGGAAAGTGTTGCATTTGCTTGTTTGATTAGTTCCGCATCATTACCTCCAGCAAAACCGATAAACGGATAGGTTCGCCGGACATAACCAAGCGGTGAATCAAGAGTATCTACTTCACGATCAAACATCCAATTAGGTTTTTTAATTTTATCGGGGTACTTTTGTTTGAATTCTTCCAAACATTCGTGAATACGTTGATTGATTTGCAGATTGCTGCCGTTGTCAGTAATGCCCGATTGTATCTCACACATAAACAAGTTATAAAATGAGATTATCGAAACTGTCCTAACACCGCATTCCCGCTCTACAAGAACACTGTATCCGAAAATTCCAAGTACCGATAAAACCGCCGCCGCAAGACCGGTTAAATTCCGCCGCCAATTTTTGCGGAAAAATACAAATTGTCCGATAAAAAACAGAAAAATAAATGGTACGAAAACGAGAAATGCCGGTCGGAGCATCACAAGAAAAAACGCGCTGAAACCAAGCGGCAACGCTTTCAAATATGATGTTCTTTGAGAATATAATAAGAAGCCGTAAGTAAGGAAAATCGTCAGCGACATTGATAGCGGTTCTGTCATAATCCAAGTATCGAATCGTCGCATGAATATCGTTAACACCGCATAAAATACCATCGGTAATACAGCAAGATATTTTGTTTTCAAAAAGAATTGACACAACAGATAAAATATAGCAATAGATGCAATACCGATGAGCCGCTGCAATACAACAGTTAATGCAAGAGCGTGTTTATCGCCGGCAATCGTTCTGCATAAAGCAATCAACGCTGGATAAACAAAGGGACGTTTCAAATCAACGTCGCCGTGCAAAATGTTGCAGACGTTATAAGATGCTTCAATATAACTTTTCGGGTCAATGCCGTGGTCTTCTAAAAACGGCTTCGACCATTTATCGAAATTGATAATAAATTCGGTAAACAGTACAAGCATCACCCAAAACAGCGGCAAGCGGAGAATTTTTTGAATGTTTTGCATTATGATAAAAAAGGTTTGTGCTTGGAATCATTATTCAATAACAATTCGTTGTAATGGTAAAGTGAAAATCAACATACATTCAATTAAATTCTAAAAATTTTATTCAAAATTGGAATGATATTGATACAGTATGCAATGCCGGCAGACAAGGTCAATACCTGTTTGGCGGGGCGCAGCGGTCTTTATGGTATTCATTTCTCCTCCTCTTCTTTTTCTGTCTGCTCCGGCGAATGACGCATTATCATTGAAAGTTCAGCGTTGATGTTCGTATCGGTTTCCGATTCCAACGCTTCCTTCTGTTCTTCGTGATACTCTTCTTCCGTATTCACATTCCAAACGTCATACAGCGGTTTGCCGGCAAGGATATTCCGCGCCGCATACAAACCCGTCTGAATCGAATGATCCATATTGTTGTACTTGAACATTCCGTAACGTCCAATCGGCTGCAAGTTGCTGAACCGCGACAAGTAGTCCCTGATAACCGCAATGTGCTGCGGATATTCCATATCGTACACCGGATACGCCTTCGGAACACGGACAACCAAATAGTCCGTAATCTTGTCCCGCTTGCAGATTTTAATTTTGGACACCTCGTCCGCCGCCTGTTCAAAAATCTTCTCATCAGGACTATTCCAGAAGTCGTCATTTTCGTTACAAAAATACTCCAAACCGAGCGTGGTCTTGCTCTTGTCGGCAACCATTGACGGAGACCAGTTCTTGAAGTTCTGTATCCGCCCCAGTTTCACTTCCGGCGAATGAATGTAAATCCAGTTGTCGGTGAACAACTGCGGCTCGTCCACCGTAATATCGACCGTGATAAGCGAGCGGTATTTCAGCGATTTCGCCGCAACACTAACCGCGTGCGGCACTTCCGGCGACAAAATCTGAAGAAGTTCCGTTATCGGAATACTTGACAGAAAATCAGTGCCGCTCACCAGACGGCTTTCCCCGCGGGCATTTTCCAGACGGATTTTTGTAACACAATTATTTTCGTGAAAAACTTCAACGACTTTTTCCTGCACGGAAACCGTTCCGCCCTTCTTTTCGATGAGCGACCGCATTTCGTTGTACATCATGCCCGGTCCGTATTCGGGATAATCGAACTCGTCAATGAGCGTCGTGATTTTGCTTCCTTTCGGTTTGAACAGTGCATTGATAACAGCATGATAAAGCGAAAGACCTTTAATCCGCTGCGCCGCCCATTCCGCCTGAATTTCGCTGCACGGAATTCCCCAAACCTTTTCTGTGTAGGTCTTGAAAAATATCGAAAAGAGCCGCTTGCCGAAACGGTTGGAAACCCACTGCTCAAATGTTTTTTCTTCCTGACTCGGAAACAGTTTGGCGTGAGCATAACTCAACAAAATACGGCAGGTATCGGCTAATCCGACATTGAACAGGGCATTCATTGCCGTCAGCGGATAATTGAAGAACCGGTTGTTGTAGTAAATCCGGCTTTGACGGGGACGTTTCAGAAATTTATCCCCCAGCACTTCTTTCCACAGAACATTCACGTCGTTTAATTTCGTGAAAAAGCGGTGTCCGCCGAGGTCAAAATAATTGCCGTGATGCTGTACGGTTTTGGAAATTCCGCCGACCTGCGGTTCCATTTCAAACAGGGCGGGCTTGGCACCGTTTTTAACGAGTTCATAACCGGCGGCTAAACCCGCAGGACCGGCTCCGAGAATGACAACATTCCACCCCCCCCTCTTTTTTTGTTGCCTGATTCTCTATTTTGCCTGTTTTAGCGTTTATTCCGGCATTTTCAGGAGTGAAACCGGCGGACGAATGGGCGGTCATATTTTCCTTGTGTGAAGTTTAAGCGGAGGTGAAGTGGAAATAAACGTACAGACCGGCAGATTATACACTGAAAAAGGAATTTGTCAAACAGCAGCATAGAGCGGCCATGTCACCTGCAAAGTCGGTTTTTTGCCGTAAAAGGCAGTGAAAATACCTTCCTAAATTGCCTATATTGTCTAATATTTGTGAGTTTTAGGACTTTGCAGGCGACGTGATAGAGCGGCAACCGCCGCTGCCGGTGCCGCTCTTGATTTTACGGACATTCCGGTTAAAATATCGTTATGCAAGTCATTCCGGCAAAGAACTGGGCGCAGCAAAAATCGTTTTTAGACCTGCCTTGGAAAATCTATCAGGACGATCCTTATTGGGTTCCGCAACTCCGCATCGAACAGTCCGGGCTTGCCGGATTCAAGTTTTTCGGACATAAAGACCCGTTTTATGAACGAAATGAATGTCAGGCATTTCTTGCCGTTGACGGGAAAAATGTCCTCGGACGGATTTGCGCCATTTGGAACCGCGGGCATATCGACCGCTATAACGATGGAGTCGGATTTGCCGGTTTTTTTGACTGCATTGATAATACCGATGCCGCTCAACTGCTTTTTGATACTGCCGCCGGCTGGCTCAAAGAACGCGGCTGCACCGTCATCCGGGGACCGGTCAACCCGTCGCTCAATCATACACTCGGACTGCTCATTGACGGCTTCAATAGTTCGCCGATGTTTATGATGACCTACAACCCGCCGTATTACGAAAAACTTTTTGAAGAAAACGGCTTTCGGAAAACGCAAGACCTTTACGCTTACTGGGGGGAAATCGGAATGCTGCCGAAAGTGCAGCAAAAATTACTGCCCGTCTGCGAACAAATCAAAGAACGCACCGGTGCAACCGTCCGACCGGCAAATGTCAAACATTTTCAGCGGGACGTAGAATTATTTCTCAACGTTTATAACAAAGCATTGACCAACACTTGGGGATTTGTACCGATGTCGAAAAAGGAAATCGGTGAAATGGCGTTTTATCTCAAATTCCTGATTGTTCCCGAATTAGCGATCGCCGTTGAAATAGACGGCAAAACGGCGGGGGCTTCTTTTACTTTGCCGGACTACAATCCCCGCATTAAAGCCATCGGCGGCCGAATCACTCCATGGAATCTGTTCCGGCTGCTGCGGCGGAAAAATGACATCAAATCCATCCGTGTATTGAGTACCAATGTTATGCCGGAATATCAAATGCTGGGACTCGGTCTGCTGCTGCTCAACGGACTGCTGCCGAAAGTGATCGAAAGCGGCATTACCGATGCCGAATTTTCATGGGTTCTGGAGTCCAACTCTTTTTCCAGAGGCAGTTTGGAAAAAGGAGGGGCTGTGCGAACCAAAACCTACCGTGTGTATGACCGAAAAATTGATGTTTAACCTGCTGTGTCCGGGACTGATTGCAACAGGACTGCTGATCTTATCCGAAACATTTTCTGCCGGCGGGACTGCCCGGCTTCCTAACGAAGAAAATGTGCAGCATATCCAATCGCTGACGAAACGCGGTCTTTTCGATGCTGCGGATGCTTTTTGTAACGAAAAATTTCAGTCGCCCGATCTGCCGGAAAGTGATAAAATGGAACTGGCAGCGGAACTTGTCCGCACCAAACCTGCACAGTGGTTTCTTGCCGACCGCACTGCTGGTCAGACGCAGCGTGAGAAAATTGTCCGCCGTATTGCCGCCGTTGAAAAACTGTTTGCCGATCCCGATGCCGTATACCGCCGGGACAAACACACGAACAAAGCAACCGGAAAGAATCACTTTATTCTGCAACTGCAAATAGCGATGGCGTACAGCGAACTTGGAGAATATCAATATCTGGACGGCGATAAAAAAAAGGCATCGGCAGCACTTCTTGATGCGCTCGACCGGTTCAAAAAATATCTTTCGCAGGCAACCTTTAATCATCCGCCGGATCGGAATTCGCCGGATTTCGATTGGGAAGAAAAGCAGAAACTCTTTTGGCGGGATACATTGCGGATGCAAAGCGGCATTGCGCGGAAATTTTATGCGCTGACACTGGATAATATCAACGACCGGCAATTTGAACTGCATAAAGCCGCCGACACATTTGCTGAAATTGATTCGGTTCCGTGCAAACTTGAAAGAGCGGCGTGTTTCCGGCTTTGCGGGGAAACGGAAAAGTGCGGGGAAATCCTTTCGCGGATTCAGACGGATAAACTTTCCGCCGCCGTCAAATTGCAGTACGATGCGGAAATGATCCGCTTTATGACGGCATCCGGCAAAGCGGAAGAAGCGAGAAAACAATTTGAAAACGGTGCAGAAGATTCCCGTTTGTTTCCCGATTACGACATAGCCCGGCTGGAATTGTTTTTGGCGGATGAACCGTCACGGAATATCAAACCGGCATCCGCTGCCGCTGCGAAATTGTTACAAAAAATCGAGCAGGAACATGGTCAATTATGGCGGAAACGGGCGGGAATTTTATTTGCCGCGGCGGTGAAAGAGAGCCATGCCGTGCATGACGTTTTCGCTGCGGCAACGCTTGCCGAATCCCGATACAAAGAGAACCGGTTTGCTGAAAGTGCGGAACTGTACGAACAAGCGGCGGACAAAACCGGTTCAGCCGGTGATGCGGTGAAATACTGCCGTTCTGCCGCTGCGGCATGGAATGAATTATTGAAACAAAAAACAGGAAGCGGAAAAAATGAAGTCCGAAGCCGTCTGATAAAATTATTAAGAAAAGTGCCGGTGCATTATCCGCAGCAGCCGGAATCGGCGGAGTTGCATCTTTTTGCTGTTGATTTGACGGGGCAGTCGGCTGTCGAACAAACGGCTTCGCCGGACGATTATCTTGCGGTGATTGCGGAACATGAAAACGTATGGCGGGATTCGCCGAAACTGCCGCAACTCCGCCGTCAAAAGGCGGTTTTGCTGACGCAGTTGGGACGGCTGAACGAGGCGGCAGAGGTACTGCCGATGCTCACTCCTGAACAGTTAAAAACATGTCCGCCGGAAGTGCAAATGCTTCGTGCAAAACAACTGGATGCCGAAGGGAAAACACAGGAAGCCGCCGGTATGCTGGAAACATTATTGAAACAAAAAAAGGAAGACCTGCGGGTGATGCAGATTCTTGCGGAAATGCAAACGCGTCAAAACAATCAACAGGATTTACAAAACGCTCTCCGTCTCTGGACATTACTGGAACAAAAATCAGTCAAAAACAGCGAACCATGGTGGGCGGCAAGGGAAGGAATTTTGACGGTGCTTTGCAAACTCAACCGGAAAAACGAAGCCGGAAAATCGTTTGAGATGCTGCGTGTGCTGTATCCCGCACTGGGCGGAACCGAACGGAAAGACCGCCTGCTGAAAATGTTCGGGACGGAATTTTAACACGCAGATCGCAGTGCTTGTCCGGTTGCATTGTTTTCGATTGCTGCAATCTCCTGCGGAGTCCCTTCAGCCAAAAGATAACCGCCGCGTTCACCGCCTTCCGGTCCGAGATCAATCAGCCAATCCGACCGAAACATCACGTCAAGATTATGTTCAATCACGATCACCGTATTGCCTTTTTCAACCAAACCAGTCAGCACGTCCATCAATCGGAAAACATCGCTGCGGTGCAGTCCGGCAGTCGGTTCATCCAGCACATAAAGCGTATTGCCTGTTTCGGTCTTTGCCAGTTCCGCAGCGAGTTTTACCCGCTGCGATTCGCCGCCGCTCAACATAGATGCGGACTGTCCCAGCGGAAGATAACCCAAACCGATTTGCTGCATACTTTGCAGTATCCGGCTGATCGGCGGAATATTCGCAAAAAATCCTGCCGCATCCTCTATCGGCATATCCAGCACATCGGCAATGGAGAGTCCTTTATACCGGACGGTAAGCGTCTGCCTGTTAAAACGTTTTCCGTTACAAAAAGGACAGACGGCATGATAATCGTTCAAAAATTCCGATTCGATTTTTTGCGTACCTTGTCCGCGGCATGCTTCGCAGCGTCCGCCGCTGTCGTTATTGAAACTGAACCGGTTTGCTTTCCAGCCGCGCCGTTTGGCATCCCGCGTTTGGGCAAAGAGTTTGCGGAGTTCGTCAAAGAGACCGCTGTACGTTGCCGGATTGCTTCGGGAAGATTTTCCCAGCGGTGTTTGATCGGCTTCGATGAGTTTGCCGATGTTTCCGCCGCTGCACAGTGATTGTATGCTTCCTGTTTGCGACAGTTGTTTCCGAACCGCCGGTACAAGTGTTTCATTGATGAGTGAACTTTTGCCGCTGCCGCTGACACCGGTAATGCAGATCAATTTTTGTAACGGAAATTTAACGGTCAGATTTTTCAGGTTATGCGTGCAGACGTTTTCGAGTATCAGATGTTTGACGGGCGATGTAGCGGCAATTCTTTGCGGAATGAACGCGTTCATATCCCGATGCGGCGGAGCAAAAGACATTGTTTCTGTGCCGCTGTTTGTGCGGATAAGTTCGCCGCCGTATTTGCCGGAGCCGGGACCGATTTCGATCCGATAGTCCGCCGCGCGGATCACCGTTTCATCATGTTCCACGACCAGTACCGAATTCCCTCTTTTTTGTAACAATTTAATTGTTTCAATCAGCCGCCGTGTATCGCGGGGATGCAGTCCTGTTGTCGGTTCGTCCAGCACATAACATGCACCGGTCAGCCCGCCGCCGAGTGCATCGGCAAGCCGAACCCGCTGTAATTCTCCGCCGGAAAGTGTATCCGCCCGCCGATCAAGCGTCAAATAACCAAGTCCGACGGCGTTCATCAATTCAAGACGCGGCAGCAATTGTCCGGCAATCGGTTTCGCAATCTCGTTTTGTAAATCCGTATGCCGGAAAAACGCAAAAACATTTTCGACCGGCATCGCACTGATTTCATCAATTCGTTTATCGGCAACGGTAACGCTGCGTGCTTCTTTGCGCAAACGGGAACCGAAACATTCGGGGCAAACGGCAAACGACCGGCTGTCAGCGGACGATACCGAATCGGAACCGTCTCCTTTTTCGCCTGTTCCTTCACACACCGGACATGCACCGTAAGGGCTGTTGAAACTAAACGTCCGCGGTTCGAGTTCCTGATACGTGATATTGCAGTGCGGGCATGCATATTTTGTACAAAAAGCAAGATCATGCCATGTGCCGGGTATGTTCGGCGCGGCTGACGCAGGGTTTGTATTCTCCGCTTTGGAAATGTCTTCGTAAGCGATAATGACGGATTCGTTGCCATGCTTCAATGCCAGTTGCAGCGATTCCGCAAGCCGGGAACGTATGCCTTCTTTCAGCACGAGCCGGTCAATCACGGTTTCAATGCGGTGCGGTTTTGCCGGATCAAGTTTGGGCGGAGAGGCGAGATCGCACCATTCGCTGTCAATTCTTGCCCGGTAAAAACCGGCTTTGATGATGTTGTCAAACACTTCGGCGTAATCAGACGGCGGCTGAACATGGGGTTTATGATGCCCGTTTTTTTCTGCTGTTTTGATGGGTGCAAGGATCACCAGCCGGCAATTCGGCGGCAATTTCAGAATGGCGTTAATGATTTGACTTTGCGGCGTTTGGCGGATCGGCTGTCCGCATTGAAAACAATGGACAAGCCCGCAGCGGGCATAAAGCAGCCGGAGATAATCATAAATTTCGGTGAGTGTTCCGACAGTGCTTCGCGGGTTGGCGGCATGTCCCCGCTGATCAACGGCGATGGTCGGCGGCAGACCGGTAATACGGTCGACATCGGGGCGGTCAAGTTGCCGCAACAGTTTTCGGGTCGAAACGGAGAGCGAAGCGAGAAATTGCCGCTGTCCTTCGGCAAAAACGGTATCGAAAGCGAGCGATGATTTTCCGCTGCCGCTCGGACCGGTAATCACGACAAACTGGTTACGGGGAATGTCGAGAGTCAGATTTTTGAGATTGTGAGTCCTCGCCCCTTCAATGTGAATGATCGGTTTCATCGGCAGTATTATATCGGTTAGAGCATTTCCAAGTTAGTCCCCAAACCCTTGCCGATCGATCCCATCTTGTCTTGGACTTGCAGCGTATCTTTTCTGGATAAATCGCGATGAAGGGTTATTGTCGTTTTTTTATTAACACAAGATCAATAGCGGCGAGGGCGAGGAGAATTACAGCGGAAATAATCATGCCGGCAATGAAGGCAACGATATTCATGGTCTTCCCTATCGATTCGCCGGAATGTTGCGCAGTCGCGACAGTTTGTTGCGCGGGCGCGACAATCCAATACAAATTCTTCGCAGAACACACGCAACCAGATGCGATCAAATTTGGCAAAATACGATAAAGATTCGGGCGATTAACACCGGTCTCGTGAGCAATGGCACTTATCCGCTGCGGCGAGAGTTGCAGCAGCGATGCAATGACTTTTCCTTCAGCGGTTTTGAGGGCGGAGTAGTCAATCATTGGACCTCCGTTTCCGCGACAAATAAAAAAGCCCGCAGCGGCAAAAAAATGGTCGCTGCGGACATATTGCACAGGTTAGAAAGTGATCCTGCCCACAATGCGTAAAAAAAGCAGAATCCCCTGTACATTGGGCAGGGGCGGGATCGAACCGCCGACACACGGATTTTCAGTCCGTTGCTCTACCGACTGAGCTACCTACCCGAAAAACCAAACTAATTATTCCAGTCCCCAAGACCGAATTAATTCATCGGCTCCCGGCGAAAGTTTCCGAAGTTTTGCCGCCAACTTTTCTCTCTTCGCCGGATCCGCTTTCGTTTTTGCCAATTTTAACTTCATGTCCGCATAATTCTCCCGGCGTTTACGCCGCCGCCGAATTTCTTTTTTACGCTCGCTTATTGACATAATTCTGTCTCCTCAAGTACATTGCCGCCCATATTATAATCCCCCGATTGATTCTGTCAAGGGCGGCTTTCCGCCCCGTTTTACCGGCAAACTCGTACCCGTTTGCCCGGACATCTTGCAGTCAAAGCCCGCTTTTGACCATTTTTACGTAATACCGCCGATGGCAGACGTTTCTCATTTTGGTTTCCCAAGGGGACTTGCCGCGTTCCGATACCGGATATTGAATCGTTTTCAACGAAATCCGTCAACGGATATTTCGTAGGTGCGAGGCAAGATATTTCATCCCGCCCCTTACTGTTCTTCCTGTACCAATACCCTGGCAAAGTGTTTTTTGCCGTCCACGTAGGGGATGTATTGTTTATCCTGCACAATTTTATAACCCTTTTCTAACAGCCCGTTTAATATCCGGCGGGCAGAAACAGCAAACGGCTTTTTATAGTCACACGGAATATAACCCTTCTCCGCCAGCAGCGTTCGGGAATCGTCATATTTTTTATACTGTACCGGTATCGCTTTTAACGGCACGATTTTTAATTGTTTATACTTTGCCCTGTTTTTTATCGGAATATTCGTGAACCAATAACCCGCCGCCCGCATCAATTCCCGTTTCGGCGAGAGAAACCAATCTGTCTCATGATAACCCGCCCACACTTTTTTATCCTTGAAATACGGAATATATCCGGTGTTGATCGCATTGGTTATGTTCGAAATTATCAGGAATCTTTTGCCGCTTTCAATGATCCTTTTCCAATAATCTTTTGCCCGTGAAAACGGCGGATTTGTGCAGACAATATCCGCCTCTTCACGCAGTATTTTCAACGAGAGCGGATCATCAAAACTGCCTGTATAATGTTTCGGAAAATCCTTTCTTTCATGAAACCGGTCTTTCATGAAGATATACGCCTGCGCCCCTTGATTCAATAAATCCATGCCGCCGCAAGTACATATCAGTTTTTTCAATCCCAGTTCCGTAAAATGCCGTAAAAAATAGAGTGCAAATGCCGATGTATGTTTTTCGTCATCATCAACCGCATCACCGCAGTTGCAAAAAACAATCTTATTGTTCCAAATGCTTTTATCGTACATTAAAATTTCTTTTTCAACATCTTCGTACCGGGTATAAAACTCGTCATTTTTTACCCGCTGTGCCTTCTGCATAATGTCTTTCGGCGAAAATCCCCGCTCTTCCAGAGACCGAGTTGTTCTCTTCATGATTCTGAATGATTCTGACAAATGGCTTATTCGTTTCGGAATTGCCGGTGACGTTGTGATTTTCTTCCCGGCATCTTTCTCAATATATCATTTTTCTCTGTTCCGGCAAATCGGTCAATGACGTTCCGGCTGCCGGAAATACCGGATTCGGAGGACTTGCTGCCCCTGTTTACAACCGCCGGAGAAATTGTATAATACGGGCAAATACAACATTCTGCTGCCTGACGGGATACGGAATGTTATGCAGAACGCTGTCGTCCATTAGTTTAACGTTTGTTTCATTCACTATGGGTAAAATCGGTATCGGATTAAATTTGGAAGCGGTTCGGACTTCCCACAAATCTTTTGAATGGGGAGTCCAATTCGCCGCCGAACTCGGTTATGAATATATTGAACCGATGGTTCATTGGGGGCGTGAACTCCTCTCTGAAGCCCGCTATTTTCACAGCGTTTCGATGCTTGACGACCCTTTCCGTATTCAGGATTGTGTTGCAAAACATGGTTTGAAACTTTCTGCGCTGTCGTCTCATTCGCAACTTTCCAAACCGGAAATTGCCGTGGAATATCTCAAACAGGCATCCCGATTTGCCAAAGAGTGCGGTGCGCCGGTCATCAACACTCACGAAGGGCATAAACAAACATGGACAACTGAAGAAGAAGATTTCGTGCTGATCAAGTATTCGATTACTGAAGCGGAAAAAGTTGCGTCCCGGCGCGGAATCAAAATCGGTCTTGAAATGCACCAAACGTATTCGCTTATCCCGGAAAAGTATGACCGGATTATGAATCTTGTCCCGTCGGATTATGTCGGTGCGAATTTTGATACCGGCAATGCGTATCTTGGCGGGCAAGACCCGATTGCGTGGCTGGACAGGATCAAACACCGCCTTGTTCATATGCACGCCAAAGATATTTCGGTTGAGCAATCGGATAAAGAGCGGGGCAAAGTGATGGGAACGGCTGTCGGCTGTGCCTGCGGAGACGGCGTGATCGATTGGGCTGCCGTTGCGGCGATATTGAAGCCGTTGCCGCAGGATATTGTGCTGTCTGTCGAATGCGGAACGCTGGAACAAGCCGCCAGAAGTGCTGAACATTTGCGGAAAATACTGGGAAAATAAAATTGGAAAATTAGAGGAAGTGAGATTTGCCGGAACGGTGATGCGTCTGTTCTTGACAATTCGCGGCAATCGTTAATAATACCGTTAATAATACTCTTTCGGATTCAGTACGAGAAACGAACACTGCGGAAAATTATGACCCGATTTGAAGAATATGCCGGTTTATCAACGGCAATCATTACACCGTTCAAAAATAACAACGTCGATTACGAAACGCTCCAAAAACAGGTCGAGTTTCAAATTGCCGCCGGTACAACAGCCGTTGTTCCCGCCGGCACCACCGGCGAGTCGCCGACTCTTTCGTTTGAAGAACATGAAAACGTTCTTCGGGCAACAGTCGAAGCCGCTGCCGGTAAAATCAAAGTTCTCGCCGGTACCGGCGCAAACTGTACCCAAGAGGCACTCGATTTGACCCGATTTGCCAAAAAAGCAGGTGTTGATGCCGCGCTCATCGTGGCTCCGTATTACAACAAGCCGACCCAAGAGGGCTTTTACATGCATTTCAAAACATTGGCAGAATCTGTTGATTTGCCGATTTGCATTTACAATATACCGGGACGGTGTGCGAAAAACATTGAACCGGAAACGATTCTGCGGCTTTCCGCCATTCCGAATATCGGCATGGTCAAAGAGGCATCCGGTTCGATGGATCAGGCATCGGCAATTATGGCGAATTCCGATTTAACCGTCTTGAGCGGCGACGACAGTTTGACTTTGCCGCTGCTGGCAATGGGAGCGAGAGGAGTGATTTCGGTGGTCGGCAATATCATCCCGCAAGAGATGGTTGCATTGTGCCGGGCGTTTGATCGGGGAGATTGGGCAGCGGCGCGGCAACTGCATTACAAAACGTATACTCTTTGCCGGGATATGTTATCGCTTTCAACGAATCCGATACCGGTCAAATCGGCGATGAAAATGCTCGGCCGGGATACCGGCGAACTGCGGCTGCCGATGACTCCGCTGACGGCAGGCGAAGAATCCAAACTGCGTCAAACGCTTGCCGCTTACGGATTACTGCCGCTGTAAAACAAACCGCGGTCAAACAAAATGTCTCACAGCGGTTTCTCCGCCTGAAGGCAAGTTTTGCTCTTGACGGTCAATCAGAAAGTCCGCATAATCCGGCAGATTCACCTGTAATGTCTTTTGAGACGCTGCGGTTTTTATGAAACACCGGCAGGCACTTCCGCAAATTTGCCGATTCCGTCGCACAGTACGGGCTGTTTTTTGCTGCGCTCTTGCCGTTTTCGCCGTCCTGCTGCCCCGTCAGGAAGTCCTTTGCGGACGGTTTCAACCGGCAAATCCTGCCGAAGACGAATTTTTCGAAGACAACCGGCAAGCCGGTTCACTGCCCCGTCATCGTCCTGTTTTTTCGGACCGGTCGGAAAAAGTTTTGCCGAAGACCATCCGGCTTGTTTCGGAAGAAACCGCTGCCGATCCTTGGCAGCCGCCGCCGCAAACACCGCCGCCGGCAGCGTTTGCTGATTTTCCCGCCGGCGAATGGCCGCAGAACAATTTTACCGGTGCTTTCGCACCGCAGCAGTTTCCGCCGAATCCTTATCCCGCTTATCCGATGCCGGGTTTTCCGGTACAGAACGTTCCGATGCAAGGAGTTCCGGCACAGGGATTTCCGGCGCAAGGAGGAGCCGCAATGTACGGATACAGTGCGGAACCGTATCCGGCGGGAATGTCGCCTTACGGGGTGATTGCCGATCCGTATCAGCCGGTAGCGGGCTATCAACCGGCGTATCCGTTTTCTCCGCCGCTGCAAACGGCGTATCCGGCAGATGGTCAGTCCGGTTATCCGCCGGATTATCAGTCGGTCTATCAGGCGTTGCTGTTGCAGGAAATCGCCCGCCGGCAAGCCGAAACGCCGCCGGAAACGAAGCCGCAAAAAGAGCCGGAAGAAGCCGGTGCAAAACAGAAAACCGCCGATGAAAACTGGACGATGAACCGCCTTGTGCCGGTTCGTGTTTCCTCTCCGCTTTGCGAGACGTTATTTGCCTGTGCCAAAACGGTTTCACCGTTCAGTTCGCCGGCGGGTCCCGATAAAGGGGTGGGAATGCCCCTTGTCGGGAAAAGTTGGCTTGACCGTCCTTATTATTTCGGCGGCTTTGTCGGTCAAACCTCCGGTTCAGAACTCGTTGCTCAAATGATTGACCAAAAAAGCGGCGGTCACGGCGGTCTTCTTTTCGGATACAACTTCAGCGATTATTGGGGGCTTGAAAGCCGTATTCATTTTTCCGCGGTTGATATTTACGATACGGAAAATGCCCGGAAAATCTATGAAGAACAGTACAAAGCCGCTTACGGAGAAAACAGTCCGGTGCCGCCGCTGACAACGCGGACCAATGAATTAACGGTTCTTGATGCGGCGGTGCTGTATTATCCGCTCGGCAATGCGAAGTGGCGGCCGTATTTCAAGTACGGTCTTGGCATTGGACATGAAACGTATCAGACGTTCAGCAGTAAGGTTTCCGCAGATGTGGTGACGATGCCGCTGGGGGGCGGGCTGCGGTACTGGTGGAATGAGCGGATAGCCTTTCAGATGGATTTGACGGACAATATTATTTTTGCGTCGGGGATGACGAAAACGCAGAACAACATTGCTTTTTCACTGGGACTGATGTATTCCTTCGGTTCGGGGGGGAAAAGCCGTCCGGTTTATTATTGGCCCGCAACGCCGAGCATGGGATCGAAATGGTAGCGGGCGGGTGCTGCCGCACGGGCGGTATTTCGGCGTACACGTCTGAAAAAATCCTGTCCGGCAAGGACTGCCCGCCCCCCGCATTTTGTGTTTCCCTATTGTCAATAATCAATTTATCTCCTATTCTGTCTGGAAATGTGCTAGAATAAACAGACAGATTATTAACGCAAGGAGCAGAATATGTCTTTAACAGAAGTACCGAAAACGGCAGAGCAGGGGAATATTTTTTTGGCGGGGAACGGCGATGATGACGGTTTTTACAATGCGGAAAATCAGCGGCGGCTTCGAGAATCCATCCGTCAGGCAGAGGAAGGCAGAATCACCGAACATGAACTCATCGGGGATGACGCATGAAAAAACTGTGGACAGATGAGGGCTGGGAAGATTATCTCTACCGGCAGCAATACGACAAGAAAATGCTGCAAAAAATCAATGAATTATTGAAAGACATTGAACGCAGCGGTCATCAGGGACTCGGCAAGCCGGAACCGCTCAAAGGAAACCGGAGCGGTTATTGGTCAAGACAGATTGACGGCGAACACCGGCTTGTCTATAAAATTGAAAATCAGCAAATCATTATTGTTCATTGCCGGCTTCACTATGAATAACCATTTTTACGATCTTAATGTCTAACCGGCAGAGAGAACAGTGAACCGTTTTCACACAGCATACGTCCCGCTCTCATTCTCATTTCCGTTTGAAGCGGCGGTGCTGCGGCTTACCCCAATTCCCAGCCCTTGCGGCGTTCCGCATGCAGAAGTGCATTCGCTTCCGGCACGTCCGTTTGGAATGCCGCCGCATCCCAAGTCAGTTTCCGCCCCGTGCGGTAAGCAACAGTTCCAAGCAACACCGCCTCCGTCAGCGTGCCGGAATAATCAAAATTGCAGGAAGTCGTGCCGCCGTTCCGAACCGCATTCAGCCATTCTTTGTGATGCCCCGGCGAAGGCGGAATCGTCTCTTCAGGACGCTTGAAGTCCCGGAACTTTTCTTCAGGGTAAAGGTGATACCCGCTGTAATCGGCTTCGAGAAATCCTTCCGTTCCGGTAAAAAGCACCCCCTTTCCCCATTGACGCATTCCCTTTTCTTTCAGAACGGGCGGGCGAAGCGAGGTGTCATACCACGTCAACGTCACGGCATCGTGTTTCTCCGTTTTCGGAAATTCGTACCGGACGGTCAAATCAAGCGGACAGCATTCGGGATCCGCCGGTTTGCCGGCGGCTTCAATCGTTTTCGGAGACCGCAGCCCCAACGCCCAGTACGGCAAGTCCATATAATGACACGCCATATCGCCAAGCACCCCGTTGCCGAATGCCCAGTAGGCACGCCAGCCCCCCGGCACATAACAAGGATTGTACGGACGCTCCGCCGCCGGTCCGAGCCACAAATCCCAATCCAGCGTTGCCGGTATTTCAAACGTGCCGGGCGGAATCGGTCTGCCGCCCCACCCTTTGCCGCCGACCCAAACGCTGACTTCGGTAATTTTTCCGATAACCCCTGCCTGAATAATTTCCACGACGCGGCGGTAGTTGTTTTCGGCGTGGATTTGTGTTCCCATTTGGGTTTGCAGTTTTTTTGCTTTGGCGGTCTCCATCATCTTCCGCACTTCGCCGGCATCGTGTGCCAGCGGTTTTTCGCAGTAGCAATGGATACCGCGGTTCATCGCGGCAACACTTGCGGCGGCGTGGGTGTGGTCGGGTGTGGCAACGGTCACCGCATCGATTTTCCCGTCAAGGTCATCGAACATTTTGCGGAAGTCGGCGAACTTTTTTGCTTCCGGGAAGGATTCAAAGCATTTCTTTGCCCGTGCGCCGTCCACGTCGCACAGGGCGACAATGTTTTCTTCTTTCACGTTCTGCACGCTGTAATTGCCTTGCGCACAGACACCGATGCAGGCGACGTTGAGTTTAGAGTTGAGATTCTGTGCCCGCAGCAAGCCCGGTGCAGCAAACATGGATACGGCGCATAACGCCGATGTTTGCCCGATAAATTGCCGCCGTGTTGTTTTTATTGTTGTTTTCATCTTGCTCTCCGAAAATGAACCGTTAGATTGCAGTGGTTCAGATAAGGGTACGGAATTTTTCTTTTTCTGTCAATAGCAGTGGGATGTATCCCGTCTGATGACGGAGGTGTGAATGATGAATGGCGGCGTTGCACTAACCCGCTGTCAGGTTTCGCGGCTTGCAGTCCGCGGCGATGGTTTTGGAAATGGCTCCCAGAAAGTCAATGAGGGCGATGAGGGCAGCCAGAAACAAGAGTATCGCCACGCAGAGCATCATCCAGCCGCCGTCAATGACATAACCGGGTATAAAACGGGAAAGGATAACGGCAACAGCCAGCACTGCGGCGAATAGCAGAGTTTTCTTTGCCCGATTCCAAGCATAAGCACATTCCGGCATATCATATTCTTCACACGCCGACCGCATGGCAAGGATAAACAGATACACACATCCTATTACCATAACATTTTCCAAAAAACCGCACGTTGCGGCAAACCAGCCGGAACGGGAAAACGCAGGCAGCATCAGGTCGAAAATAGGGGAAATAATGCCGAAAATGAATATGATGCAGGTCATCATAAAAACGATATTCATTCGGAAACGGTAATACCCGGACACCGGCAATCGGCGGAGTTTTGCCAAGCCGGTAAGGAACACGACTGCACAAATCACGGCAATAACCATAAACATACACTTTGTCGCCTGCACCGTCATAGCGACGGCGGCAAGCGGAACGGCTGTCTGATCGTCTGCGATTTCGGTGGCGACTGAGACTGCCGTACTTACGGTTATCAATCCGGTAGCGAACATTAAGAGGGAAATTTCCAAAATCCACACGATGATGACCCAATAAATTAACCGGAGCGGTATTTTTGCATTGGCGGGAAAACTGCGGTGCGGTAAAAGAAGGGCATCTGCCGGTTCAACGCTATTCGTTTCTATGTTGTTTATCATTTCTCTGCGATTCGCCGGTCAAAGCCGGAACAGAAGACAGGCGGTTCGGACTCCGGTATTCTATATCATCCCGCCGCTGTTTTCCACCGGCAGCACTGCACATGGGCGGAGGATTACACGAAGCGGATAGTAGTAATTTTGCTGCAAAAACGGTACAATGCTTTAATCCTAGTGATTCAACAAATCCGATTAACACGCCGTTTGTGTTATTCGATAAACATTCGCAAGCATTCTCACACATCAAATCGTTGGTACCGAAGATGCAGAAAATTATAACAACAAATGAAACGCCCGAAATCATGCTTGCAAGAACAGCGGCATATGCAGAGGGCAAGAACAGCTTTGCACAAAACGAAACGAAAACGGTCAAATGGATTCGCAAAGCAGCCGAACAGGGAAATGCTGCCGCACAAGTGTCGCTTGGAAAGCGTTATCTCGAAGGGAGTAACGTACAGAAAGACGAAGTGGAAGCAGTTAAATGGTTCCGTAAGGCAGCGGAACAGGGAAATGCCGAAGGGGAATGGTGGCTTGGGACTGCGTTGTTTGAAGGTTTGGGCGGTTTGAGTAAAAACACAGAGGAAGCAGTTAAATGGTTCCGCAAAGCAGCCGAACAATGCGATGACAATTGGCAGTGCTTATTGGGTATTGCGTTGTTTGAAGGTTGGGGTGGATTGAACAAAGACGAAGTGGAAGAAGTCAAATGGTTCCGCAAAGCAGCCGAGCAGGGTAATGCCG
>JAIRPZ010000055.1 GCA_031256755.1 Planctomycetaceae bacterium | reverse complement strand
TTTGGCACGAAGGAGCATTCGGCGGCAAGACGGTACAGAAGAAGGAATATGCTGCAATCCCATCGAACATTCTGCCGCCGCGCCAATTACCCCCAACAGCATTTACGGTAAATGTGCTGCCGTTTGCATTTTTGAGCGCAAGACAGGGAGCGGGATCCCATGTCCAGTCACCGCCCTCTATTGCCCGTAGTTCAGCAATACCCCCCTTGATATTATTGGTGCCTTTCCTCTCCGCAATGACGGTTTCGCTGATGGTGATCGTATTGCTCAAGCCATCCGTGCAGAAGTCAAAAGATCTTTCCAGGTGCCAGAGGATCAAGACACGGTCTCCGAGATAACAGCCAGCATTGGGGGTGATACACTCCCGACCTTCCTCATGAGTGTGAGCGGTATCTGCCTGCGAAATGACGATATTTCCCGGTCCCCGCATTTTATTGTCGCCGTCCGTCTCCGCATACCTCTTTGCTGCGGCACCGTCAGACGGGCAGGAGAACATCGATAACGCCGGTGTGCTATCTTTGGGAAGTTCCCATGGATTGCCTGCCGATCCGGTGTTGATCGATTCGTAATACGCCTGCTGTTCCATAAAAGGGAGCAGCAAATAATTCGGCGACCAGCGGCCGCGGGTATTGTAATCCCCGTCGCTTGGAGGAGCGGCAACGGCAGGGGCGCGCGGGACACGATTTTTCGGCAGTACGCCGTTGGCATCGTGGTAATTGTGCAATGACAATCCCCACTGTTTCATGTTGTTGCTGCACTGCATTTTTCGGGCGGCTTCGCGGGCAACTTGGATCGCCGGTAAAAGTAAGGCGATGAGCATGCCGATAATGGCAATAACGACGAGGAGTTCGATAAGCGTGAAGCCCGCAGAATAGACGGCAGATTGCGGACGACAGACGGCAGTTTGTTGGGTATTATTACGCCTTTTTATTGCGCTGCGGCGTTGGACAACGTGAGTTTTTGCGGCTGCTTCTCGTTCTTTCTTGCTGCCGTCTGCGGTCTGATGCCTGCTGTCTATTTCACTGTCCGCCGCTCTTGTCCCGACAGTGGTATCTGTCTTACCCCCCCCCCTAATGCGCCCATTTTATTGCTAATGGGTTTTTCTGCGGAATTTGCAGGGGTTTTACCGGTCATTCCGGTTGTTCTTCCGCCGTTCTGTTGCGTCCTGCCGCCACCGGCAAATCGAATAACGATCATGATCTTTCCTTTCTTTGAGTAAAAGTAAATGCTCTTCACATATTAAAGTATAACCTGAAACAAGAAGAGTGTCAAGAGCGGGAATGCAAAAATACCAAAATTGTTCCGTTGCGGGGAAAACTTGGCGGCGGCGTGGTTTCTGCCGGTACTTTGTGGACATTTTTTGCAGGTATGCTACAATGTTATCCCATGCGAATCGAACACGACACAATGGGAGCGGTAGAGGTTCCCGACCATGCTTATTACGGAGCGCAATCGCAGCGAGCCGTTGAAAATTTTCCCATCAGCGGAAAACCTATGCCGTCGGAATTTATTCACGCCCTCGGTCTTGTCAAATGGGCATGCGCCAAAGCCAACGCGGTATTAGGCGTGTTTGACCGCCGCCCGCCGAATAGCGGAGGTTTAACGCAAAAACAAAAAGACGCTCTTCTGCAAGCGTGTCTCGAAGTTGCCGACGGAAAATTCGATGACCAGTTTCCGGTAGACGTTTTCCAAACCGGAAGCGGTACGTCAACAAATATGAACGCCAATGAAGTCATTGCACGGCGGGCCAATGAATTGATAACGGATAACGGAAAATTGATAATGAAAAAAGGTACGGACGCTTGCCCGAAAGATTCCGATGAAAATCATTCTCCGTTCAAGACCATTCACCCCAACGACCACGTTAACTGCGGGCAATCAACGAATGATATTTTTCCGACAGCAATACACGTTGCGGTTGCGATGCTTGTTGAAAAACGTCTGATGCCTGTATTGTCAAAAGCAGGCGAAGTGCTGTATCAAAAAGCGGATGATTGGAAGAATATCATCAAGATAGGGCGTACTCATCTTGCGGATGCAACACCGATGACGCTCGGTCAGGAATTCGGAAGTTTTGCTTCGCAATTAGGGGAAGCGTTTTGCATAACACAATCAATAACAGAAATACTTAAGAAATATTTAGCGGTCGGCGGAACGGCAGTCGGTAGCGGTATCAATACACATCGGAATTTTGCCGATTTGGTTGCCGCGTACATTTCAGAGTATTACGGCTTGGAAAAAGGCGGGGATTTTGAGGTGACCGACAATCACTTTCGGGCAAACTCGCAACGCTGTGAATTAACGGCGGCTCATAATTATCTGAAAATGATCGCCGTTATTCTCATGAACGTTGCGAACAACATACGCTGGCTCGGTTCGGGACCCCGCTGCGGGTTTTATGAGATAAAAATGCCCGATTTGCAGCCGGGCAGTTCGATTATGCCGGGCAAAGTGAATCCCGTGTTATGCGAGGCGTTAATGCAGGTTTGTGCCAAAGTGATCGGCAACGATGCCGCCATCACCGCTTGCAGCATGACCGGCGGGCAATTTCAACTCAATGTGATGATGCCGGTCATGGCGGACTTGACGATTGAAAGCGTCAAAATCTTGTCCAATGCACTCGAAGTATTCACTGAAAAATGTTTGAAAGGTTTAGAAGCAAACGAGGAAAAATGCCGCGAGGGTGTCGAAAAAAGTTTAATGTTAGCAACCGCTCTTGCCCCGCATATCGGTTACGAAGAATCCGCCGGCATTGCGAAAGAAGCATTCAAGACCGGTAAAACCGTCCGCGATGTCTGCCTTGAACAAAACGTCCTGCCGCAAAAACAATTAGACGAAGTGCTTGACCCGATGAAAATGTGCGGGCTGCGGTGATTCTTTCGAATCTTCCACGTCTCCTGCAAAGTCGTCGGTTTTTTGCCGTAAAAGGTGGGTGGTGTGGTGTGGTGAAAACACACCTTAAATTGCTTATATTGCCTAAAATTTGTGAGTTTTCGGACTTTGCAGGGAACGTGTCGAATCTTCCCGTCAGCACGAAAAAATGTTAGAATGAAACACGCTGCTGATTTTCGGATCATGGAATTTTCCCTTTCCCGTACAATGATGAAACAATTGTTCTTTCTTTCGGTAGGGTCTTTATTGACGGTTTCTCTGACCGTACCGGTATTCGGGCAGATGACGTTAAAGGAACTACCATGGCTGGCGGAGTCGCAGGGAAAGACCGCTCTGCCCAAGCGGGAACGAATGCTTTGGGCGGACTCCGTTCTGTTCAAAAATATCACCGATATTTGCGGTTCTCCTGTTATTGAAATGGAACATTGGGTCAATGCTCCGCCGAAAGACATCACCGGCAAATTTGTACTGGTGGAAATGTGGGCGACGTGGTGTCCGCCCTGCCGCCGCAGTTTACCGCTGCTGGAATACTTTCATGAAAAATATAAAGACCAACTGGTTGTCGTTTCCATTTGCGAAACCGATGAAGCGTCTCTGAAAAAAATGGAAGGCGAAATCAAACTTGCCGATATGAAAGCCCCGCTCGCCGTTGATACGAAACGCCGATTTGCCAACGCACTCGGCGTGTATGGAATACCGCATGCCGTTTTGATTGAGCCGATTGAAGGAATCGTTCTTTGGGAAGGTATGCCGACACAAATCGGCTTTGAATTGAGTGATGAAAAATTAGGAAAAATACTGTCCAACCTGAACAATCCTGCGGTTCAGAAAAAACTGCCGAAAACGCCGCCGTTTGAATTCAAGGCATGTCCGCCCGACCCGAAGAAAAAATACCGGGCAGCACCGGAAAAAACGGTCTTTCCCGATTCCGGCGGAGATAGTACACTTTAAGCGGTGTTGCAAACGGGGTTCTTTTTTATGAACATTTACGGATTCTTTGCTGACATCATTGTTGCTGTCCATGTTACGTATCTGGCAGCGGTCATTTTCGGACTGCTTTTTATTTTCATCGGCCGATTCCGGCGGTGGCAGTGGGTCAAAAATTTCTGGTTTCGTTTCGTTCATCTTTCTCTGATTGCTATTGTGGTTATCGAAGCCCTGTTGGGAATCGTCTGCCCCCTCACCATTTGGGAATATCAGTTGCGGGTTGCTGCCGGTCAAAATGCCGAAGGCGGATCGTTTGTCGGAAGATTACTGCATAACCTCATTTTTGTTGATGCACCGCCGGAACTGCTGACCGTTTGTTATTGTCTTTTCGGTGCATTGGTACTCTTCTCTTTTTGGCTTGTTCCGGTGAACAGTCCCAAGATATTTGCCGAAACAATCACTCCCGCCGAAGACCGCCGGTGTTCTTTACAAACTGCCGTTCTAACGCTTTGCGGAAGTGCGGCAATCCTTGCCTCGACAGGACTTTTTTGGAATCTCCCGCTGCGGGAGTTTAACGTTGTTGTCTTGAGCGATTTTACCTCACGGTTAGCATTGTTGTTGATATTTCTTGCCCTGCAATGCGGTTTAGTCATTCTGCGGTCTTTCCCGCCGTACCGGTCACTGGCGGCTGTTCGGGGAATCACGAAGATTTTTTTTATCGCCGTATTTCTGGGGCAAACGCTCTTTTGCCCGATGAATGACGGATTTAACGGCACCGACATAATTTTTATCCCAATTCTTGTCATGGCAATCTATTTTTTTACACCGCTGCTCAACATCGGTTTTTATCTCGGTATCCGTTTCAAACAACGACCGGAACTGCTGTTGTATGTGATTTCACAAACACTGCTGATCGCAGCAAGTATTTTATATCACCTAACGGCAGGAGTAATTGCTGCATCATACTCATACTGATTCGGCAAAACTGAACAACCGCACATGTTTGTGATCTTTTATAATTCGATTGTTTGTTCTCTGTCCGGTCCGACTGAGATTATCTCTACCGGTTTGCCGATCAATTCACTGATACGTTTGACATAATTCTGCGCCGCCGCCGGCAAGCCGCTGAATGTTTTTACGGAACGCAGATCGTCCTGCCATCCGGGAAGCGTTTCATAAAGCGGTTTGACCCGGCGCAATGCCTCGCTGCTGCTCGGAAATGACCGCGTCTGCTGTCCGTCCAGTTCGTAAGCCGTACAAATCTGAATGGTGTCAAAGGTACTCAGCACATCAAGCAAGGTCAGACATAGGGAATCAACACCGCCCAGCCGGACGGAATAACGGACGGCAACAGCATCGAACCAGCCGCACCGCCGGGGACGTTTCGTAACCGTACCGATTTCATTTCCCCGCGTCCGAATTTTTACGCCGATATCGTTGTTCTGTTCGGTCGGACAGGGACCGCCGCCGACACGGGTTGTGTACGCTTTGACGACACCGATAATTTTTTTGATAAAGTGAAGCGGAACACCGCTGCCGCCGCAAATGCCCGCCGCACTGCTGTTGCTCCCCGTAACATAAGGGAACGTACCGTGATCAACGTCAAGGAGCGATCCCTGTGCGCCTTCAAACAAAATGTTTTTGTCGCCGTCAACGGCATTGAGAAGGTAATCGGTCGTATCGGCAACAAAAGGACGGAGACGCTCGGCGTAATCAAGGTACTCCTCAACAATCTGCTTCGCATTGAATTCGACATCCAAACCGGGAACGCCCATAGATTTGTCGATATCGCACATCAAACCGCCGAACATCCGGTTTTTGGCTTCGATGATTTCGGCGATCCGGTTTTGGAAATCCGGCTGATACAAATCGCCCAGCCGGACGGCAAGCGTTCTGCCGACTTTATCCCGATAGCAAGGACCGATGCCGCGCATGGTTGTGCCGATGGCCTCTGTATTCCCGACTTTATTGAACAGGGCATCTTCAATGAGGTGCCAGGGGAAAATGACATGGGTACGGTCGCTGATCATCAGATTTTTTTGGATGGATACGCCCTGCTTGGTCAGCGTGTCTATTTCTGCGAGCATGGACTTCGGATGAAGAACCACTCCGCCGGCGACGACACATTGGACATGCGAGTGAAAGATACCGCTCGGAATAAGGGAGAGTTTATATTTTTTATCACCGGCAACAACAGTATGACCGGCATTGGCACCTCCCTGATAGCGGACGACAATGTCGTTCCTGCTGGTTAACAGATCAACAATTTTCCCTTTGGCTTCATCTCCCCACTGAAGACCGATAACGGCAGTTCCCGGCACGTAAAACCTCGCAATTAAAAAACGGTGAAAACAGAGCAAACAAAATAATTATACTCTTTTTCGGCGGCATTTGCAAGGGCGGGAAAACCGGCTTCCGTTTCTCCCTTTTGTGCTTTGCGGAAGGGCTTTATTTCTGGCGGGTTGTCTTTTTCGGACTTTTTGTTAGGATAGAAACCGGTATCCGCAGAGATATATTTACTTTTAATTTTGGAAAGCAGAGGGGGAGACAATGAGTATCGGCGGTTTTACTCCGGTGATGCCGAGTGCAGCACATGATGCGAAGGTTCACGAGCGGACGGCGGAAAGTCAGCAGCGGGCGGCGCAAACTCAAGGGCTTGACGGCGGCAATAAAGAGAGTTCGGCGGCTTCCGGTGACCGTGATGCGGACGGCAGACAGGCGTGGCAATGGCGGCAGCGGCGAAGCAAACAGCCGTCTGAAAATGAACATAAAGCCGGTGATCTAACCGGACAGACAGGAACCGCACTCGATCTGGACGGGTAAGAACCACTCGCTTGCCCGGTGCGGCTATTCAGTGCGGTGCATGTCCGGTGTGTCGAGTTCAATGTGTGTCCGCACATGCTCCGCGGACGGCGGCATGGAAGCAACCTTCCACGAACAGTAAAGAACAACGGACGTAAACGTTACAATTACCGTTATCATCAATATCCAGCCGGCTGCTGTCATTTTTGTCCCCTTTTTTTCTTCGTTGTTTTTTTGACCGCCTTTTTCGTTTTTTTCCCGCTGTTTAATTGCTGCACGACCGTTTTTAACTCGTTTATCGAATGAAACGGAAGCTGGTCATTATCGCCGTCATCATCGTCCGAATTCATCATTTCGGCGATCATATCCATCGGCGACGGCTCTTTGTAGAACGGTAATTCGTCCATCAAATCAATCATTTCGAGTGCGGCTTCGGCGGCTTCAGCCCCTTTGTTGCCGGGTGCCGGATTCACGGATTTATCTTTAACCGATTCAATTATGCCGCTTCGGGCATTCGCCTGTTCAATGCTGTCGCATGTAATCACCCCGAAAATGACCGGTTTTCGGAATCGCCGCGAAATTTCTCCGAGCGTCATACTGACATACCGGTTAATGTGCTGATCATGCGATGTTTCACCTTTGATCACAGCACCCAGACAAATGACGGCAAGGCATTGCGGATCGCGGCAGAGATAATCCGCAGCAAAGGGCAATTCGTAGGCACCCGGCACCCAAACGATGCGGATGTCGTTTTCATGAACACCGTGCTGCCGCAATTTGACCGCCGCACCGTCCAGCAAACGCTGCGTAATGGTCTTATTAAACCGTGAGACGATGATCGTAATGTTGCCTTCCGGCGGCGGACAAATCCGTCCTTCAAATACCTGCATATTTTTTCTTGTAACAATACTGCTTTTCGCATTATCATCAAAGCATCGGTCTTTGTCAAGGCGGTTTTCCTGTTTACAGCAGTAAGATAATTTTTCCGAAACAGAACATTTTTCGGTATTTTCCGTTTTCGTCATCGGTTTCATTACCATTACTTACCGGAATTACCGGTCAACGGCGGGAAAGAACAATAGCATCTCATTGCCTGCCGCAACGCCGCATACCCTATCAAACCAATTTAGATTCCGGTATAATCATTCCAATTATTCTATAACGTTTTCCGCAGCCGGCAATGTTTGTCATATCCGGCTTTTGCATGTCTGGCAATGGAGTCCGCAGAACCCGAAAAATTAGGACCTTTTCTCCTCCATAAAATCATCGGACGCGGCGGGATGGGTATTGTGTACGAAGCCGTACACGAAGAAACCGGTGCCGCCGCCGCCGTCAAAGTACTACTCACTTTGCTCGATGACGATGCAGAAGTCCGCCTCCGTTTCGAGTCGGAAATCGAAACCCTGAAACGTCTCCGCCATGCCAACATCGTCCGTCTACTCGGTTTCGGCAACGAACAGGGCAAACTCTATTACGCCATGGAATACGTCAACGGATTCAGTTTGCAGCAGGAGTTGCGGAAAAAACGCGTCTTTCAATGGTTTGAAGCGGCGAAAATCGGTCTTGATATTTGTCAGGGACTCCGGCACGCTCACGACCGGGGAGTGATTCACCGCGACCTCAAACCGGCAAATATTCTCCTTGACCATGAAGGAAATGTGAAACTTTCCGACTTCGGTATTGCCCGGTTTTTCGGCTCGCAGCAAATCACCGATATTCATTCCATTGTCGGAACACTGGAATTTATGTCGCCGGAACAAGCCAACGCCAATCCGGTCAATTCCCGAACCGATCTGTATTCACTCGGCTGTGTCCTGTATATGCTGCTGATGCAACGACCGCCGTTCATTGCCCGAAGTTTACCGGAATTGCTGCGCAAGCATCAAAGTCCGGCTCCGCCGATCCGGTCTGCCCGGTACGATGTGCCGGATGAATTGGAATGGATCATTACCGCTTTGCTGCAACACCACCCCGAAGACCGCCCGAAAAATGCGTCCATTGTGGCAAAGCGGCTGCTTTCGCTGCTCCAAGCCCTGATGGGACCGCCCGACACAATCAAGGTGCTGCCGATGCCGGAAGCACCTATTCAGATTCATCCGGTTACTCTGCCGGCAGAAAATTCTATTCGGACAGCCAGCGGAATCATTGCTGAAAACGGTATCATTGATCTCGGCGGCATTGTCTTACCGGAAGAGACCGACACGACCAATCGTCACTCCCCGGAAACTTCTTTTTCTGCCCCTTCCGATGACGAAGAAACCCCGCTGTATCTGTCTGTTGATAAACCGTCCGGTACGGAGCAGGCAACCGTTGCTTTTTCCGCAGAAGAACAGGAAGTCATTTTTCAACACCGCCTTTTGCCGGCGGAACATTCGTCGAACCCTCCGCGGACGAGTATACTGACCGTCCCTGTCCGGCATGGCGAAGTGATAAAAAACCGGACAAAGACCATGCGTCAAGCCGAAGATGAACCGCTGCCGGACGATGACGTATTCCAGCCGCTGCCGCCGGACACACCGGAAACCGCAGAAACGCCGCAGAACCCTTTACCGGCAGCCGTAATATATCCGCCGCTGAATCCCTTACCGTTAAATGCTGTGCCGCCGGACAACATTCCCGATAAGAATACCGGAACGGATTTCAGAAACCGTTCCGGCGGATTGGTCGCTGACGGTACGGCAAGTCCGGCATCCCGAAAGTTTATTTCGGTTTCGGAAAAGGACTTGGATTTCCTTGCCGGTGAAGAAGTCCCGTTTTCACCGGCCATTTCGATTCCGACGATCATCACCTCGCTGGCATTAATTGCCGCCGGCTTGACCATTTATTACCTTCTGCTGCCGCCGTCGCCGGAAACGCTGTACGGACAAATCAGCACAAAAGCCGAAAGCGGAAAGGCAGATAACGGTTACACACTGGATTCGCTGCGGTCGGTGCAAAACAGCATCCGGCAATTTTTATCGCTTTATCCGAATCATCCGCAGGCAACAAATGTGCAGCATTATGCCAATGAGTTGGAATTGGCGGAGCAGGAACGGCGGATAGAACGCCGTATACAGTTTGCCCCGTTCCGGTCTCTGAATCCGGTCGAGCGCACCTATTCCGAAATTGTCAATGCTTTGCCGAATGATCCTGAACAGACCGCCGCAAAGTTAAGGGCGTTTATCCAAGTGTTCCAATCGCCGCCGGTCAATGACGGGCAGGACATTCTTGCTTTGACACCTGCGGAACTTTGTGTCGAGTTGGCGCGGAGACGTTTGAAAATACTGGAAAAAGAAACAGCGGCTGCCCATGAAGAGCAGTCCCTGATTGTCCGCAAACGGCTGACAGAGGCGGCGGAACTGGACGCTGCGAATCCGCTGCGGGCGAAAGAAATCCGGCAGGGCATTATCGAATTATATTCCGATCAGTGCTGGGCCAAGGAGATCATTGAAGAAGCAAGACAACAACAAATCGAATCCGAAAAAACAAAAACCAATGAACAATGAGCGGACTGCCGGCGTATGAATTACAGCCGTTTGATTTTATACACGCAGTACGCTTTATTGGCATAGATCAACTGGAACCGGGGCGGCTGCGGCATCACCCATGTCACGGCACAGATCACATAATCAAAACCGTACCGCTGCTGCCACTCCTCAATTGTTTCATCTGGTTTGGAAACAATCAATGTTGTCAAAAGCCGATCCACCATTTCCGTATCGTCCGGTGCTTTATAGGTATACAACTCGCGGAGCGCACTGTACCATGCGGCAATGGAGGCGGCATCCTGCGGAACGTTTTTCCACGTACAGACATCACTCCGCCGGGCGTGCCATTTGAATGTTCCGCCGTCCCGCGGCACCCAGAATTTTGCATCTTTCGGCGTGTGTTCTTTGACCCAGCCGCACATCTCACGCCATTCTTCCGTTGCACGCCGCCCGTTGACCGCCGCCGGTTCCGACCGGCAATGACCGGAATAGGTGCGGAGATCGGCAAGCATCGGCAGCGAACATAACGGCAGAAAAAACACAGCCGCTCCCAGCGCAAAACGGCAGACGGCTGCCGGCTGCCGGACGCAGTATAATAAAACGTAACAAAAAATCATCGCTGCGGCAAACGGAACGTCCGTATTCGGCGCATAGTTCCAATAATTGAAACAAAAATAATCCGCCGCTGCATAAGCCGCCAGCGGAACGGCAACCAAAAATAATACCGTACTTAACTTCGGCAGTGCGGACATTTTGTTTTTCCGCAGGGTCAAAACCGCCCGCATGGCTCCGGCGGCAACGCCTATCGGTACGAATACGTCGGAAAGACGGAACCAATAAAACCGCAAAATCTCCGCCGACAATTCCCGATTGCCGGAAAAGAGACCGGCGGCGGTCAAACCTGTTGCCGAAAGCATCACCGTTCCGAAAACAAAGGCATTGAACGTACTGTACCGGTTATTGCGGAACCGGCACAGCATGATCCAAATAACGGTCAAAAAAATAAAACGTAACAATAATGAATCCTGAAAAAGATACGGAACGAGATGATGCGGAAGGCGTTCAAAAACGTAAATCTGATGGGCTTGCCGGACAAGTTCTGCCGGTACACCGGCATCAAGTTGCAAACCGGGCAGAAGACCGAAGAGAGCCAAGCCGCCGCCGATAAAAACGCCGATGAACGGAAAGCGTAAACGCTGTTTAACAGAGGATTTATGCCTTTTACGCTTGTCATGAATAAAATGAGTCAAAAATATAAATCCGGCAATTATCGATGCCCAGCCGCCGACAAGAATGTGCAGAGCCGATGCTATACCGAGAAAAACGCCGGCACGATTCCACCGGCGGCGCACCATCGATTCCAAAGCAAACAGAACAAAAGGATAAGCAAGCGATTTGCCTTCGATGCCGCCGATCATCCATTCTCCCGCCATGTGAAAATTTTCAATGTAATAAGCAAACGCCAATACGGTCGGAACTGCCGCCCAGCGAACCGGTATCAGGGCGAAACTCAAACGCTGCCAACTCCACGCAAGCAGCAGCCAAGCGGTGATGCGACCGATCCAAGCGGCAGCAGTGAGACCGGTTAGGAGTGGCAGCCAGCCGAAAAGGAAATAAAATGTCCGCTGCGAATCTTTGCTTTCAAGAAATGCATCATTCGGAATCCAATCGGGATTCCAAAAATGCACCGCTTTACAAATATAGTGGGCTTCGTTCAAATCGGGAACCGCCCATGCCCCGAAAAGAGCAATAACAGCAAAGACACAAAGGATTTCAACAGCAGTGCTGCAAAACGGTTTACCTGTCATTTTTTCGAATATTCCGCGTCTGCGGCTGCAAATCGGGGGCATTGCCGAGTTGAGTCAGCATTTGCAGCAGGGAGTTGAGATGAAACAATTTTGCACCGAACCGATCAATAAATTCGTTCAGTTTGAATTCGTTTTCAAACAGCATATCGCTGTTGGTGTCGACTTCTTCCGTGAGCGTAGAAAGAATATCCGTTTGGATACGCTCCAATTTTTTTGCGGCATGCTTGCAGTATTCCGCCAGTTCAGGATTGGACATTTTCCAGAGTCCGAGTTCAACGGCACGCCGCCGGTGAGTTCCTGCAATAGATGCGGTCAATTCTTCCAGCAGCGCAGTTTGCCGGTCTTGTGCCGAGACAAGTTCCCGGATTAAACTGCAAATTTGCGGTGCATAGTCCGATGCAGAGGACAAAGGCGAAGGTGCGTCAGATTTCGGCGGGGTGATTGCGGGAAGAACATCAATTTGAGTGTAGAGTAAATCCTGATTGACAGTTGTCATAAAATAACGGGAGACAATAAATGGAGGATATTCGCAAAAACAGATTTTGAGAATGTCCGCCGGAATGATAAAAATATGATGCCGTTATCATAACACATGGATTTCTTTTTGACAACGCCCCCCTGCCGGTGCTGCCGGAAAACTTATGAAGATTTTACGGGAACACTGTTCTTCAGCGGTTTCATTTCCGCCGGTTTGTTTTCTGCCGGTTTTGCCATGATAAAACAGCAAAGCGTTGCCGTCAGTATCGCTGTAAGAATGACGGACAGTGCGGTTGAAATGCTGCGGTGCTGTCTTAACCAGCGATAAAACTTACCCTTTACGGTATCTTTTTCCGCAGAAATCGGTTTGCCGTCCAGCCAGCAGCAAAGGTCTTCGGCAAGTTCCGCCGCACCTTGGTACCGATTATGCGGCAACTTTGCCATGGCTTTCAAACACACCGCCTCTAATTCATGCGGCACATTCGATTTAATACTGGACGGCGGGACAACAACGGCTTCCCGGACTTTCGCAAGGACTTCCTGCGTTGATCGTCCTGAAAACGGCGTTTGACCGGTTAAGAGGTAATACAGAACAGCCCCCAAACTGAAAATATCGGAAAGCGGACCGACAACATGATCATCGGCATTGGCTTGTTCCGGCGACATAAAAGCGGGTGTTCCGACAATCGCACCCACCATCGTCAGTTCCGGTCTTGACTGCCTTGTACTGTGAATGATCGAAACGTAGGAATCTTCACCGCTTTGGTTAAGCGGTTTGGCAAGTCCCCAATCCATGACAAGCGTTTCTTCATGTTCGCCGACCATTACGTTGGCGGGTTTCAGGTCGCGGTGAATCACTCCTTTGCTATGGGCAAACGCCATCGTTTTTGACACCGAAATAAGACGGCGGATAAGGTACTTTAATTTTTCCCGCGACGGATGCTGGTGATAATTTTTGATGATGTCCTGAAGAGTATCTCCCTTCACATATTTCATTGTGTAGTAAGGCAGTTCCTGTCCTTCGTCGGTGCGGTAAATTCCCAGCCGATGAACAGGAATAATTCCCGGATGTTCCAGTTGTGCGGTAATTTCTGCTTCGCCGACGAACCGCTTGACAATTGATTCATCTTCGGCAACTTCCAGATGGAGTTCTTTAATAGCCACTTCACGTTTGAGATAGGAATCGTAGGCGATGAGAATTCGTCCCATTCCCCCTTTCTGATGAACACGGATGATCTTGTGAATACCGTATTCGCTTTTTCCTGAATAAGGGATCACCGGCAAGACCGGTTTTGTGATCGCCCGCATCACTCGCTTGGTCAGATCGAGTTCTGCGGTACGTGTTCCGGTTTCCGCAACCGGCATTCCCTGAACAATACTTGATGATTCTCTGTTCGGCATTTCTTGCGGCGGATTGTTGTCTGCTGCGGACGGCAACTTCGGCACAGAACCTGCCGGTTCCGGCAGCGGACATCTTATATGTGAACCGGCAGATTTTTCCCCTATTTGTGCGCCGGAGAGAGCAAATAGGGAAGAATCGGCAAAGGCGGCGACAGACGATTGAATTTGCGTGGACTCCGGATCGGCAGCGTTAGGAACGGATGTCGTATCAAAGACAACCATTTCTTTGTCCGGCGGCTTTTTATGTCCCACATCAAAAGCGGAATCATAATCGGCGGCGGCTTCGGTCTCATCGATGAACACTTTACGTCCGCAGCGGGGACAAGCCCGAAACTTAATACCGGTCATATTTTCGGGTATTTCAACCCGATTGCCGCATTCACAAACGATGGACGACTGCATCGGACGGTGTTATGGGACGATTTAGAAAATAAAGGAAACAGCGGTCATGGTACAGCGTCCTCTAACGTTTGTCAATCCGGCAAAAAGTCCGCGTTTTCGGGAAAATGATTTTGGAAAAAAATTGCTGCCATGCCCGGCATTGCGGTTGACGCATCGGTCGAATTGCTGTATGATCACCGGCATCATTTCTTTTTCTGAAAGAACAATCACCATGAAACGACGTAGTTTTCTCCAAGCAGCGGCAACAGCCGTTGCCGCTCCCCTCATCATTCCCCGTTCCGTTCTCGGTCAGGACGGAAAGCCCGGTGCCAATGAATCCGTCACCATCGGACTTATCGGTCTCGGCGGACGCTGCACCGGCATCTACCCCCGCGATGTCAAAGAAGCCAAAGGAGCAAAAGTCGCCGCCGTTTGCGACATCAATCCGGTCCGGGTTGAACGTTTTATGAAACGCTTCAAAGACGATTTCACACCGGAACAAGGATTCAACGACATCCGCACAATGATCGAAAAAGCAAAAGTCGATGCTGTCTTTTGCGAAACCACAACGCATCAGCGGGCATGGGCTGTCGCCCAAGCCATGATACGCGGCGTTCACACATACATTGAAAAGCCGATTGTGCTGACAATTGCCGAAGGACGGTATCTCGTCAACCTCGCCCGCAAACATAAAGTCGTCACTCAATGTGGTTCGCAGCAGCGCAGTTTGCCGCTGTGCCAATGGGCATGCGAACAAGTTCAGAACGGACGCATCGGCAAAATCAAAGAAGTCCTCGCACCGAATTTTGTCGGTCCGAATCAATGGGACGATGCCGCCAATACAAAAGCCGAACCCTACATTGACGGATTGAATGATGACGTTTGGGATCAATGGCTCAATCAATCGAAATTCCGTCCGTTCAACCGCGCGCTCTACCACAACTGGTCGAATTGGTGGGATTACGATGCCGGCGGTTTGTGCTTCGGCGTGAGCGGCTGGGGAACACATTCTTACGACCAAATCAATATGGCTCTCGGCTTGAACGATACCGGTCCGACCGAAATCATGCTGGAAGAACCCTGTACCGTTCAGGATTCCGGCAAGTTCCAAACCCGCCGTCCGACAGACGAAGAAACCGGTGCCGCTTACTACGGAATGGCAAAAGTAAAAGGTCCCCGCGGCAAAATCACCATGAAAACAAAAGAGGGCATTGCAATCAAACTGCACTTGGATGGCGATTGGGGACCCGGTTTGGGCTGCATCGTGGTCGGCGAAAAGGGAAAGATAGAAATCAACCGGCACAAAATCGCCTCCAATCCGAAAGAAATTGCCGCTGAAGGCATGAAAGATCACAAAAATACCCGCAGCGAAACGGTCTATCATGTCGAAAACTTTATCGAGTGCATCAAGAGCGGCAAGAAGTGTACTGCCGACATTGAAATCGGTCAGCGTTCCACATCGTTCTGCGAGTTGGTGAACATTGTC
>JAIRPZ010000320.1 GCA_031256755.1 Planctomycetaceae bacterium | reverse complement strand
TCCAATATCTGGCGGTCTCCAGCGAGGTCTCGCCGGACGGGCATAATTTTTGTCATAAAAAACCTTGTATGATATTCTCATATTCTTTATACGCATACGCCTTCCGCAGTCACATCATTGCATGAGAATATCATACAAGCAAAAACTTATTACCGGGCAAAGTCCAGCCCGTTGCGGAGTTTTACATTTGGAGAGCGTTTTGAGGTTTTGCTCTCAATTGTTCTCCACTTCCCGCAAAGTGCGCTCTTTCTTCTTCATCAGACGTACAACCGCTCCCGCCATTCCCGTCAGAAACGTCCAAACTCCCCCAACGCCGCACTCTGAAAAACGTGTTTGTCTTCGCCGGACTCCTTGTCCGTCTCCAAATGCAGGCAATTCTCCGCATCCCAATGGCGAAGAGTAGATTTCTGAAACCGTTTTGCAGGTCTTTGATGGAGATTCTTTTGAGGATTTCGGTGATGGTGTGGTCTGTCGGCAGACCGGGTATGACGATGGTGATGACGGAGTGAAACGGGTGGGAGAGTCCGTGTTTGGTCGGGAACGCTGCGGAGGCATTGCAGAAGTCGGGCTGCGGCTGATGTTTCGGAAGAGGACATTGCGGACTCCTTTGTATTTTGAGAACGGGAAATAATTATCTGTTCGTAATACGAAAGAAAATCAAAAATGTCGGGTAAAAATTCGCAAGTCGGGAAACTACGCAACGGACTGTGTCCGGCAAGGGCTTTTTCGTTCAGATATGGTACAACGAGCCGCCGTGCAGTACAATGTGCATAAAAGTAAAGTCATACAGAGCGGCAACAATACAACGATGACGAATTCCCTGTCCGTCGGCTTGACCGACTATTTAGAAATCATGCAGATCGCCGGCGTTTCTGAATTGGCTGTGCCGGAATGTCCGCCGCCCGCAAAAAATGCCGCTTCCGCTGATCCTTGCCGGACAGGCATCGGGGAGCGTATACTGCCTGCCCGGCAACCGCTGCCGCCCGAACTGCCGAAACCGGTTATCATTCAACCGCTCACATCCGAAACAGACACGACGGAAATACCGGAAACAGAACCGATGCAGACACTCGTTTTTCCGAAAGAATTGACCGCGAAAACCGATTTACTCCGATGGCTTGCGGACAAAACCGCCCGATGCAAACGCTGCAAAGAACTTGCCGCCGCACGGATACAAACCGTTTTCGGCAGCGGTCATCCCGATGCCGAACTCCTTTTTCTCGGCGAAGCACCCGGTGCAGACGAAGATAAACAGGGAGAACCGTTTGTCGGACGTGCCGGACAATTACTGACAGACATCATTACAAAAGGAATGAAATTGCGGCGTGAAGATGTTTATATTTGCAACATTTTGCGCTGCCGTCCGCCGGGGAACCGGAATCCTCTGCCGGACGAAGCAGCCCATTGCCGCCCGTTTTTGGAAAAAACACTGGAAGTCATTCAGCCGAAATTTATTTGCTGCCTCGGTGCCGTTGCCGCCAAAAATCTTTTAGCGACAGAGAAAACCATCGGGGCGTTGCGGGGACGGCTCTTGGAATACAACGGCATAACCGTTGTTTGTACGTATCATCCGGCGTATCTCCTGCGGAATCCGGCAGCAAAAAAAGACACGTGGGCGGATTTGCAAATCCTTATGCAGGCAATGGGTTTGAAATAAACGGACTGGCGAACACAGAAACAGCAGGCAAAAGGTATGCGTATTATTATCGGAATGACGGGCGCAAGCGGGGCGGTCTATGGAGTCCGTTTGATCGACCGCCTCCGGGACGAAGGATGCGAAATCCATGCCGTGATGTCTCCGGCATGGAGACAGTCCGCAGCACAGGAAGGAATCGCACCGCCGAAACCGGCAAAAAATATACGGATTTATGAGCCGGAAAATTATAATGTGCCGATTGCGAGCGGATCGGAACATTTTGACGGAATGGTCATTGCCCCCTGTTCCGGCAGTACATTGGCATGTGTGGCATCGGGAATCAACCGCCATTTAATTCATCGCGCGGCAGAAGTACAACTGAAAGAACGGCGGCGGCTGATTTTGCTTTTTCGGGAATCGCCGCTGTCGCTGATTCATATCCAAAATATGGAACGGGTTACGCTTGCCGGCGGAATCGTGCAGATCGCTGCACCGCATTTTTACCAATCGCCGCAAACCGTGCAGGAACTTGCCGATACCGTCATTACCCGTACCATGCAACTGCTGTTCATAGGCAGTGCGGCATCTACCACTTTACCGCTGCCGTCAACGAACCGGTATGAGCCGTGATGTTCGTGCCTGCTTCTAAATCGTAATCCGCTGAAAGTTTGAACCGCCGCGTTTGAAGAATGTCGCCGCCGATGCCGAAATTGACCGTATCTTTGCCGAACCGTATACTCCGAATATCCGCCGCCGCCCCTGTATAATTTGCAAAGACCGTCCGGGAATCAACGTAATCATCTCCCGCCATTTGCCGGATATATTGCAGACGGGCATGAAACCCGTTATAACTGCCCAGCAAACCAAGCCGGAGCGATGTTGCCGCGAAGTCGCCCGGCGCAACAGCAATGTTTCCCAATGTATTATCTGTAACATTAAATTCGTCCATTTTTGCCGACTGAAAGTCAACCGCCAGCAGCGGCATAAAACTGATTTTTTGTCTGTAAAATTTCTTGGAGAATTCAATACTTCCGAAGAACGAAGAACCGCCGAACTCTGATCGGGCGGCACCGTTTGCGTAGGTGTAGGACTGCGATCCGAACCCGATCATCATATTGGTATTGATGCCCCAAAAAATCGGCACGCGTCCGTATAAACCGAAGGAAAAATCGTCTGCCGTGATTTTGCCTAATGTGCTTTTGACTGTCGGATCCGTATAACCGAAGACGGCACCGGCAGCGGCATAATGTCCGATGAGATAATCGCCGCCGACAAGAAAGCCGCTGCGGGAAAGTTTATAGCCGTCATAAGTAACCGCATCGCCGTCGGCATTTTCCGATTGAACAAACGGCGTGAACCACATACTGATGATGCCGCTGCTGCCGGACTGCCCCAGAAGGAGATCGCCGGTGTCCCGCTTGCTGCCGGAAGTGTTCCGCGGCGTTAATCGGGGCGGAAGAGCCGCAGGCAGCGGTGCTGCCGGACGGGCAGCGGCGGGAGATTCCGTTTTCTGTGCCTCCGCAGGGAATACCGCTTGTGTGATTGATCGCCGGTTCAGTGTTAAACCGTCAAGATGCTGCCGGAAAACGGTGCGGTAAGGACCGGAAGCACTCCGCAGCGCATTGCCCGCCAATTCGCCCGCAAGCGCATGATGAATCGCTTCGTTCACCGCATCATCAGTGCCGAGATTTTCCAAAGCCGTCCGGACAGCACCCGGCAGTTCATTTCCGTTGCTGTCCCGATATTCAGCATATTCATATTCCGGTAACGCTCTCGCCAACAACGAATTTGCCGATTTGGATGCCTGCCGAACCGATACGTCATCAAAGACCGAAGCGATCAGTGCCGCATTGCCGGACAATTTCTTGCCCTGCTTTTCAATGAACTGTCCGACCGTGAGCGTTTCCACTGTTAAATCGAGGTGATTACCGTTGATGGACCACATGTTTTTCGACAAAGCGGTTGACGAATTGCTGTTCAATTTCGCCACCGTACCGGCGATGTCCGTTTGGCTGTCGGTCAGTTGAATCACATTGGTATACTTTTTACTTCCGCCGAGGTTGATTCCGGCGGCGGATTTCAGTGCGCCGTTTTCAATAACAAGTGATCCGGCTTGAATTTGCGTGCCGGTTTCGAGACCGGCAAGATACAGCGTCCCGCTTTGCAGCGTCAGCGTCCCGATGCCTTCGGCTTTGCCGGAGAACGTATTATTTTCGGCATCGTTTTTGGAAACGGTCATATTTTTTCCGCCGGCATTCAGCCAAAGCGAGGTTAAATCGGCAGTGATGTTTTCTCCGACGGCGGCATCGAAAAATGCCTTGTCGTCATATTGTCCTTTGATGATTTCATAGACCTCGTTCAATTTTGCGGGTGTGAATTCGGCAGTCAAAATATCACCGGCATTTACCTGAATTTTTGCATTCTCCAGCGTAACGGACTGCCGGACGTTGACCTTGCTGAATGTATATTGACTTTCATCGCCGCCGGCGGTAATGAGCAGTGTTCCGCCGGTAACGGAGAAAACATCGGACGAACCGGCATATGCCGCTGCATCGAACACGCCGTTTTGTCCCGTGTTCAGACGGGCAATGTTTGCTGCGGACGTACTACCGGTCAATTTTCCGCCGGTCAGATTCAGTGTATTAATATTCCCTTCGTTGTAAAACGTTCCGCCGAAAACGGTCAAATTCGTTACTGAAGCATTGGTCTTATTTTTCAACATTCCGTCCTGCACGGTTAATTGCTCTATCGTACCGGCGTTTTCAATAAGACCGCCGGTCAAGTTCAATGTATCGACATTTCCTGCGTTGTGAAACGTTCCGCCGGAAACGTTCAAATCCGTTACTGAAGCATTGGTCTCAATTTTCAACATTCCGTCCTGCACGGTTAATTGTTCTATCGTACCGGCGTTTTCAATAAGACCGCCGGTCAGATTCAGTGTATCAACATTTCCTGCGTTGTGAAACGTCCCGCCGGAAACGTTCAAATCCGTTACTGAAGCATTGGTCTCATTTTTCAACATTCCGTCCTGCACGGTTAATTGTTCTATCGTACCGGCGTTTTCAATAAGACCGCCGGTCAAGTTCAATGTATCAACATTTCAGATCGGAAGAGCGTCGTGGAGGGAAAGTGTGTGCGATTGTGGGTAGTGGTAGGTGGGGGGGGGGTGG
>JAIRPZ010000311.1 GCA_031256755.1 Planctomycetaceae bacterium | reverse complement strand
AACGCTCCGCCGAGTAATTGCCACACAAATTTCAACCATTTCTTACCTTGTTCCGAATTATCTTCACAAGACAGCGCAACACAAAACGTGCCTTGTACCGCCAAAAACGGCACCGGAACAGGCGATTCAAATTCACTCGGCGGTATATTCCCGTCTTTATCTTGTCCATAATAATCCTGATGATGCGGAGTCATCACGTCTTGCAAAAGACAATCCTTAACGTCTTTAGGTTCAAGCCACGCATCGTGAAACTGCACCAAACCGGCAAAATCCTGTTCGCCGAAAATCCATTTGCGGTGTTCATCACTTACTCCGTTTTCATAAGCGTAATGTGCCGTCAATCCTTTCAATGCACTGCCCGGAATGTAAGGAACGCCGTAGGTTTGATGCAGCGTAATCCCCGCCTCCAACACGTTAGACGAACCAAGTCCGATAATCATCCGGCTGTCAACGGTGAATTCTTTCGCCTCAATTTTTCCCGCTTTGAGTGCTGCTTTCCAACGGTCAAACGCTGATTGATAAATGTCGTGCGTGTCGTGCGAATGTTTCACTGCGTCAATCGCATAAGTCATGACGGTTCTCTTTTGATTGTCCTTTTCTTCTTTTGTTGTTGCAAACGGCAAGTACCTCGCAAGAATCAATCCTGCGTGTGAACCGTTTTGTCCGATGTCTTTTAATGCTGTTCTCATTGTTAATCTCCTTCGATAAGAGCGTCTGCCTGCCGTTTCAGCCATTCCGCCGCCCGCATCGCACGGCGGGATAAAACGGTGTAGTCCAACATTGATAAACTGCGTGTCGTGGAAACAAAATGGTCTGTCGTGTTTTGCGGTTCAAGAATTTGTACAAAATCGTCAAGAACGTGACTGCTTGCATCCCCTTTTTTGCTTTGCGCAAAGACAACCGCCTGACACAAACCGCAGGTATGTATCAACGCCGGAAACTGCTTCGCAAACGTCTTGTATTCCTTTGCATCTTGCGATTTCACCCGCTTGCTGACTTCTGTATAGGCTCTTGCCGCTAACTTCTGGTCAATAGTTTGAATGTTCATGCCGGACATTATTTGTTTCCCCCTTCCGTAATGAACCGGACGAGACCTTTTCCGGTAGTTGCTTTGCCGCCGAATTGCAGCAGCGGTATATTCTTGCCGTAATCGGTTAAAAGTTTTTCCTGTGTTAATTCTTTGTTTCCGAATACTTTATCGCACCAAAGGATACCGGATAAAATCGTTTCGGCAGGCAGCGATTCCTCGTACCATAAACCGCCGTTTTTTTTATCAACAGTTTTGGAATCTTTGTCCATCTTGATATGTGCATCAACGGACGTTCCCGTTTCGGAAAGAAAGTTGAACACGTCATCGTGCAGCACGGCAAAACGTTTGACAAAAGCATCTCGTTCTTCCTGTTGAACAAAAACGTTTCCGGCAATAAACTCTGCCCATTGTTTCGCAGCATCGTTTGTTGCTGCGGTTAAATCAAGGTCTTCGAGAAACACCTTATTATCTTTCGCAGACAGCACACTGCTGTTAGTGACGTTGACTGTCTCTTTCTCGGCAACGTCGATGTCCGGCAAGCCGGCAGTAGGATTCGCTGCCTGCAAATCCCGTTTTAACCGCTGCAAGATTGCCGGCGATGCTGTCCAAGCAAATGTTCCGTAAATACTGCGAATCGGCAATGCAATCAACCGGGCATCGGTAAAAACAAGTGAACCGCTGTTGCTTCCGCTTTCGTTGTTGGACGAATCAGTGATGCCGAAAGCCGCTTTTAATGCAGGATTGCTTTTGCGGCTGTTTTCATCGGCTTGATAAGAATCCGCAATGACACCTTTGATTGCACTGCCCGGAATGTACGGAAAGTTTGTTGCCTTTTCGCGGACAAGCGGCAAGTCAATGTGACCGAGACCGCGGCCGGCACCGATGTGCATCGGTGTTAAACAGTGAATCCAAAATTGTTTTGTGTTTGACATCGTTTTTATTGCCGCAAAAACGGCGGTTAATGTTATCCTGTTACCAAATGCCCCAAAGGGCTAAACCGAAGCCATCGCGGTTATTTTGCGGTCCGCCGCAAATGTTTTTCAACCAATTGGCGTTGACGGCATCCTGCAAGGTTCCGCTTTGTATCTCGAAAAAATAGACGCTGCCTGCCGGAACTAACCGGCGGACATCTTTCGGTCCCCGACGTTGAACTTTTGCATAACTCCAGCCCGACAACGGCAGCCAGCGGTCAATGACGGCACCGGCAAGTTTCACTTTCACATCGCCATTCGGCAGTGTTCCGCTGAACGTTTCTGCGTCAAGCCAATCCGGCAGCCAGCCATGCCGGTCATAGGCAAAAATCGCCGGCGTTGCTAAAACCATTCGGAGACGTTTTGTATCGGCAAAAGACGGTACTGCCGGAAACACCGTTTGCGTATTGTTTTCTCCGGCACTTTTCCAATGGACTAACCGCCGTTCACCGCCAAGCGGATGGAATGCGTTTAATTTTTCCGCCGCTGCGATTAACTCATCAGGTACATTGATTTTTACGGCTATTTGAACGTTGCTGAAATCCAAACCCGTTGTCGAGAACAACATCTTCGGTTCCGATGCGCCGGTTGCCGGTTCGATTTTAACGTGAACACGTTCTTCCTGCGGCAACGTTTGTAAAGTATCGTCATCGTTAAATTCTTTACCGTTCTCTTGTTCCTGCGCTAACCAATGTAAAAGTTTTTCACTCGACCAAAACGGGGCGGTCTTTTTCGGTTTGAAATCACCGCCTGCTTCGTCGGGCAGGAAAACGGGCTGCAATCCGCCGGGCAAGTTGCACCCTTCATTTTCTTTTAACGGCTGCGGTCTTGCAGAATAAACCGTTCCGTTGTTTTCATCGTTGTCATTCTTTTTGACAACACAATCCAGCGGCTTCGGAAAATACAGTTTTTCCTTTGTAAAAGGCAGCGGTCCTGTGAACTCAATCTTTTTTAACGTTTCAATTTCCTGCTCATTGAAAGTGTAAGCACATTGTTTGCCGAGCATTGTCCGCAGCGAACCGGCAAGTACAGACGGATAAATCCAGTCAAGCGATTTCATACGTTGACCGGCACCGAAAGGTCTGCCGTCACGTGCGATTACAGGGTCGCGGGGCGTTATCATGATTTCAGGCATCGCGGTCTCCTTTCAATGCTTTGTCACGTTTGTTTTGCACTTCACCAATCATTTGTGCGATAAGCATTTCGTTCACGAGTTTTTCTGCATCGTCAACCGTTTGAATGTTTCCAAACGCCGCATATAATTCTTGTGCTTTCGCTTCGTGAATCTGTTTATGTTTTGCTGCTGCATGGAGTTGCTTTTTCAAACAGTCCGCCAAGTCATTTTCTGGCAGTTTAACGCCATTATACAAATCCTTCAATGTCCGTAAATCGTAAGGGAATTTGCGGGGAATGACGTTGTCCTTAAACAACTCGGCCCAGCAAGTGATTCGCTCATCAATGTTTCCTGTCCATTGTTCCCGCACCGAACATTCGGCGTTGCCGCGGTGATACATTGAAATTGCCAATCCGTTTCTGTCGCCGTAAATAGGGTCATCGTTTTCCTTACCTTTATTTTTTGTCTTTGCTTTCTTTTCGGCTTGTCTTGCAAACTCCAAAAGCGTTTCCAACATCTCATGATAATGTCCTATCACCACGCCGACAGAAAGTGAAACATTTTTATAAGCACTTAATGCTTGCTTGAAACTTTCGCTTAATTCTCTTGCACAAGGTAAAACTTCATCAACGGGAACGAAAGCGAGAACATCATCGCCGCCCGCGTAAACCAACGCCCCATGATGGTCTTTTTTAACTATGTTTTTGACATCTTGCGAAAATTTTGTTAATGCAAGTGAAAATGCTTTATGTTTATCCGGTGAATCAAGTTGTGAAATCGCTGCTCCCATTTTATCACCGTCGGCACAAATCACCGCAAGATACGGACACTTTGAGAAATCTTGGTCTTCGTCGTCGACTTCGTCAGCCGAAAAACCTTCTGCTCTGACTGGGAGAACCGGATTGACGGCAATTTCACCGAGCGATGAAAATTTCTTGCGTCCGCCGCCGAAACGTTTCACCACGCCGATTAAATCAAGTTGTTCGCCGCGGCGAATATGCAGATTGTCAGTAAGATGTTTCGGCAATGTTTCGTTTAACACCGTATCTCTTGCCCCGTCAAGCGAACTTTTCGGCAAGCAGGCATTCGTTATTGCCTCCGGCTTAAAGTCCCGCAACGCCTTCCGACCAGCAAGGATTTTCATGACCCGTTGACGCTGCGTTTTGTAATCCGATTCATTTTCATACGGAACCCAAGCGGCATAGCATTCAACGAAATCGTCTTTTTGCTTGTCCCAAATATCCTGCCGCAAAATATTATTGCCGTATTCTTCAACTTTTTTCTTTGCTGTTTCAACACGCATATTCCACGCTTGCTTTGCGGCTGCTTCGGCTTGTTTTGCCACTTCAGACGGATTTTCAACAACGGCGAGAATAACATTGGCAACAGAAAAATTCTCATCTTTGTCTATCTCATCATCGTCTAATTGTGCAACATTTTCAACGCCCGGAAAGATGAGTTCACCGCCGGACTCGTATATTTTCTTTGCCGTTTTTTTTGCAATATCGGAAAGCAAAAACGAACCGAACCATAAATCGCGGGTTTTTCTTGCTGCCGCAATAAACCCCTGCACCGGTCCTAATGAAATTGCCAATAAGTGCTTTTTGCTCATCATTTAACCTCCGTGTAATGCTGTTCTTTGCAATACGTCAAAAACGCCTCCAATGCAGAACCGGTTTGCGTTCTCTTGTACATCGGCGAATCTTTCCAGTTTGCTAACTCCTGAATACGAACCGGCACATTATCGGCAAGTTGCCTTCCGTTTTTAACTTCTTTTAATTTTACTGACTGCAATACTTCTGTTTGTAACCGTAAGACAACAGGAACGATTTTACCGTCCTGTATTTTCAGCGGGCGCAAAATCAGCGGGCTGCCCATTCGGTCGCCTTGCGGATGATTGATTTCCGTGTCCGCCGGTTCGCCCGTATCTTTGAAATGTGTAATTATCGGCAGACCAAATTCCGCTCTTGGAAACGCATTTTGCCGCGGTTGAACATACTGTTGACAATGTTGCGCTGCCGACTGATTCGTAATGTTCCGTATTGTTTCTGCTTCCGCCCAGCGTGAACGACCGGGACGATTATGCTGCTGTCCTTGATTGCGTCCGACACCTTCTCCCTGCCGAAAACTTCGATACATATTCGCAAGCGAATTCCAAGCCGCCAACGCATCCGTTCCGCTTTGTCCATAATAAAACGTATGACCCAATGTTGACCATTCTCTTGCTTGCGCTGCGGACTGTTGCGGAATACCATATTGTTGCAAAGCACCGTTAAACCATTGTTTCAAGCCGTCTGCGTTTTTCGG
>JAIRPZ010000296.1 GCA_031256755.1 Planctomycetaceae bacterium | reverse complement strand
TTCTGTATCCTGATTTGCCGCCGGTAAATCTGTTTCCGGTGTATTCGTATGCGGTGCTTTATTTTCTGGTAAATTGCTGTTTGCTGTCGTTTCCATAAAAACATCATTCCTTGTTTTGTTGTCCCTTATTGGAACGGTGCCGACCACCGCACACAGGTATCATAACACAGCGGGGAAGACACGTCAACAGCAAACAGCCGGTTTTGACAGAAATCCGCAGTCCGTTTCGGAGTTTTACATTTGGAGAGCGTTTGAGGTTTTGCTCTCAATTGTTCTCTCACTTCCCGCAAAGTGCGTTCCTTCTTCGTCAGACGCACAACCGCTTCGCCATTCCCGTCAGGAACGTCCAAACCGCCTCCCAACGCAAAACGTGTTTGTCTTCTGTACTCCTTGTCCTTCGCCAAATACAGGCAATTCTCCGCCTCTCAATGGCGAAGAATAGATTCCTGAAGGTGTTTTGCATGTCTTTTATGGAGATTCTTTTGAGGATTTCGGCGATGAGAGAGATGCCTGCCGGCAGACCGGGTATGACGATGGTGATGACGGTGTGAAACGGGTGGGAGACCCCGTGTTTTGACCGCGAGGCGGGAACGCGGCGGAGGCATTGCAGAAGTCGGGCGGCGGCGGATGTTTCGGAAGAGGACATTGCGGACTCCGTTGTATTTTGAGAACGGGAAATAATTATCTGTTCTTAATACGAAAAAAATCAAAAATGTCGGATAAAAATTCGCAAGGCAGGAAACTCCGCAACGGACTGATTCAACCGGCAACCGTTCACTCTTTCGGCAGTTGCGGCTGTTTGATCGTTTGTATTGTGCCGTCGAGAGAAATAACGGATGCTCCGATAACAAAAGGATTCGGAATCTGTTTCGGCAGTTTATCCTTGAAAAGCAACTCTTTATAAGGATGCTTTCCCTTAACGGTATAGGCGAGTATTTTTTCTGCCATATTCGCGGCATACTTTGCCGGCGAATCATCAAAGTCCAAAATCTTATCATTCTGCGGAATGATAAAAGGACTGCTTTCTATCGGGTCAAAGTAATGACACCCATTCGGATTGCTCCATACGCATATTTCGTTCCGCTCCACAGAAACATTGATTTGAAACATGCGGACACGCGTCTCTGAATAAGCCGGTCTCGTACCATGTTCTCTTTCCTCCTCATCGGCATACTCAATCTTTTTTCCCGTTTCCTTCGCGTAGGATGTGGTCGCATACTCAATTTGTACGGAAACCGAAACGGTTACCGGAGCGGTTTCGGCAATTTCAACGCCGTTTTCTTTCAGCATCTTGGTCATGTAGGATTCGATTTCTTTCTTACTTTCCTGAAACTGCGGGTCAATTTTTAATGCCGCCTTCATTCCCGGACGCAGAACGAATTGTTTTTCCGGCGGCAAATCGAGAATCTTCTGAATTGCTGCTTTATCATGCGGCAGCGGAGGAAGATTTCGGACCGTGGTGATCTTTTTGTTGAGACCGTTCTCTGTCATGAAGAGCGTGTCCCCTAACCGGTGAATATTCAGCGAGGTATTCCCTGCTTCATCGTCCGTTCCTGCTTCGTCGTATTCCCAAACAGGAAGTTGTTTCGCAATATGGATGAGTGAAGGTGGGCAATACAGGTATTCTTCATTCACCCATATCAGATTAGCCGAATTTCTTGTATAAAATTCGGCTAACTTTTTCCCTGTTGTAACGTCCCATATACGGATATATCCGTTGGGGTCCCCTACGGCTAACCGGATTCCGCCCGGCGAGAAGACAAATTCGAACAAACCAGACCAAGCAGGCAGATTGGGCAAATCCTCCGTGTTCTCAAAACTGCCGATGACGCGTCCTTGCTCTGCATCGACCAAAAAGAGCGTATCGGAATCGGGGCGGGGAGAATAAAACTGATTTTTTTGGACGGTAATATAACGCCTGCCGGCGGGACAAATCGCCCGCAGATCGACATCGGGTTTCATCTTCCATATAATTTTCTGATCGGAGAGGCGGAATGCAGCCAACCCTCTGTTGACCATGTGGTGGACGTTGACGAAGGCAACCTGATCATTCAGCCATCCTGCAAAACGACAATCTTTGAACGCGTGAAGAATTTTGACCGGCTTGAGGTCTTTGCATTGAACAATACAGGATTTTACGGCACCGCTTTGATTATTGATGATCATTTTGGTTCCGTCAGGAGAAATAGAGAATGATTCAAAAATCATTGTCTCCTCCTGCGGATTGCCGAAGGGATACGTAAACATTTTCTCGACCTGACCGGTTAAAAAATTCCCTGCATAAAATTCCTCTGTTCTGCGGGACTGCGGATCAATATGGCTAATGAATTTGACGCATCGGGGTGTTTGCGTATCCGTTAGGAACTGATACTCATGACTCGACGAAAACGAAGTATGCAACAACGGATATTTAAACGTCACCGGTTTGAGCGGACCGGAAAGTTTCGGCGGCAGATAAGGTTGCAGCGTTATCGGAAACGAAGACGGCGCGTCCAAGTCAATGGCCGGGACATCCTTTAAGTCAATTCCTTTTGCAGGAACATTAAAAAAATTTGCGTCCAATTCGACGGCATTGATTGCAAGAACAAAGAGCATAGACAGTGTTGAAAACATAAACTATCTCCGGCGTTAAATGATTGCGTACCATCCTGCACACAAAGGCGGCATAAACACAGCGGTATGATAACAGATCGCCGGACACCTATCAAGAACGGCGGGTGCTGCCGCACGGGCAGTCTTTCGGAAACGCCCCAAAATAGGACCGTCCGGCAAGGACTGTTAAAACTGAAACAAGAACCAGCACAGCACAAAGGAGTGCATATCCATCGCCGATTCGTTGATAAACCGTTACTTCCGCCGGTTTTGTTAAATCGGCACCGACAACGCCGCAAACGGCTTCAGCCGCTCCGCGTTTGCCGATCTTGATGATCTTGCCGTACGGACTGATAATCGCCGAAAGACCGCTGTTCGTTGATGTTACATACCACATCCGGTTCTCGACTGCCCGAAAGACGTGCGTCGCCAAATGCTGTTCGATCTGCGGCAAAAACCGGAACCAGCCGTCATTCGAGAGATTAATCAGCACACGCGGATCGTCTCCACGTTTTCGTAACGTTAATATTTGCCGGCGGATAAAATGCGAAACCGAACTTTCGAAACAAATGTTGATGGACGCATGGAGCGGTGCATCCTGCCCGCTGCGGATCGGAACAGCCAGCGGTTCTGTGCCGTGTCCCGATTCCTGACAAAGCGTGCGGATAAAAAAATTCTTCGGTAAAAGATCAGCAAACGGCATGTATTCGCCGAACATTACTAATTCGTTTTTATCGTAACGATAAACAGGGGACGGCGTATGCCCGCCGCCGGGAGTGATCAGCAGTGCTGAATTCCTCCGCTGCGGCATAATATCTTCGCCGGTTTCCCCGTTTCGGAGGGCATTTTTCAAGTCCGCCGCAAATTCCTGATCAATGATGTACGTGGAAACGCCGAAAATGACCGGTAGACCGATAGAGTCAACAAAACGCCGCAGTTCGGTTTCCCATTGACGGGCTTGCTCTTCGGTCAAACCGGCATCGCCGGGCTGCACGCCTTCCGCAAAAGAAAGTACCGGTATCGGGCAAACCGTTTCAGGAATCACTATCAATGCCGGCATCGGCTGCCCGTTTTTTTTCCGGTCATTCACTAATTGATACGTTAATTCAACAAATTGCAGAAAGTTTTTTTCGGCTTGTTCCGGCGAATCAGTTAAATAAATTTGACTGCTGCCTTGCAGAGCGGCAATTTCGGCATCGGTGCGATGCAAAGAATCTTTGCGAAAAGAATCCTGATACCAGTCATAAGAAACGAGCGGGAAGAAAAGAATGAGAACGGCGGCAGCCAGTTTTTCCGACCGGCGTTTTGCGGAAAAAAAACGAACAAAACATGAACCGGTAAGCATAATGATTCCGCCGACCAGCATACTTCCGCCGACGGCTGCCCACGGCACAAGAAAGCAAGGAAAACGGTAAAAGGCGTGTTCCGGCGCACAAAAAGAAAATCCGCCGAAAAGATGACAGCGGATATATTCACAACCGATCCAGCAAACCGGAACAGCAATGATCAACGGTACACGGAAACAGTGGACGGCAGTTCGGGCGGAAATGAAAAAAAGCAGCAAAATACAGGAAAGTGCGGCAGCAAGCAATATCAAACCGGCAATGATGAGCGGATGCGGACAGGCGATCCACCAAATAGAAGCGATCCAAAAGAGCATCGCTGCGAAAAAAATCCGGCGGTACCGAACCGGATCAGGACGTTGAACGGCAGCCGCCCAGCAAACCGGCGTGATCAGCACAAGCGGTGCCAACTCCGCCGGCGGCAATGCCAGATAGTAACAAAGCAAACCGAGAAAGATCAGGTAAATCGTCACAAGCGGTTTTACGGCAACTTTCGGACAACGTTTTACAACGACCGGATATACTCGACAAGATCGTCAATCTGCTGATCCGTTAAGTCGCCGACGGCTCCTTCCACGTCGCCGTGCATGCCCGGCTTGAACAATTCTTTCAGCGTGGTGTAACGTCCGTCGTGCAGATACGGTGCCGTCCGCCACACTTCCACCAATGTCGGCGTATCAAATTCGCTGGTACGGTCATAGTAGCATTTCGTATTGACATCATGCATCTTGCGGTCGGTAAAAAGCGGTGCCGGATGACATTTGGCGCAGCCGATTTTCGGGTCTTCAAAAATCTTTTTGCCCCGTTCCGCCTTTTCGCTTAACTTGCCGTTGACAAGAAACGGACTCGGCACCGGTTTTTCCGCCCGAAGGTACGCATCAATGTCTTTGCATTTTTCTTCGTCCGGCATGGCAAACAGAATAAACTGAAAACCGGTGCGGATACATTGCAGTCCCATCGAGTCGGTATGCCATTCCTTCCGTTTCAAACGTTTATCCAATTCGGGATTGTCACGTACGGACTCCCACATAGACGGCGTTGTCTGCATACTGAGAATTAAACTTTTCGCATTTTTCGGATTGCCGAGTCCGTCGTTGAGCAGGTCCCAGTTATAACCGTCCATTCGTGCGTCAGGATGACAACTGGCACAACTTTGCCATTGCTGAAAACAGAGCGAAGCATCGTTCCACCAGATTTCTCCGCGCCGCTCCGGTGTCCATACCGGTTTCGGACCGAGCGCAATTTCCGTCCGCTTGCCGAAAATGTTTTCTACCGGTTTCGACGTATCCGCTTCCGTTTTCACGATTGTATCGCTGTAATACATTCCGGTATAAATATGATTGCCGGCAACGGCAACGGCTCTTGCGCCTTTGCCTTCCAAACGGAGACGTTTTTTCAATCCGACAAGAACCGTAAAGTCATTCGAAGTTTCAACCGAAATGATTTGTCCGGCCGATGTTTTTTCTTTTGTCTGCGATTCTCTGATGATTTCTAATTTTTTATGCATGGACTCAGCATCAATGGCCACCAGTTCGCCTGTACCGGCAATAGCGGCGTAAATCCTTTTACCGTCAGGAGATACGGCGATCCCCCAAGGATTGCCCGCTCCCTGGTCCACATCGTCAAGCAGCACGGCATTGAGAAAAGCGTCTTCGGTGCTGTCGAGTTTGGCGGTATCAATGATCGCAATTCCGGCAGTGTTCATCCAGCCGCGTTCAACGGCAGTGGTCGGCAGCGGAAACCTTGCCAGAATTTCTGTAACGTAAACATAGCGTCCGTCCGGCGACATGCACATTCCGTGTAAACTGCCGCTGCCGTTGGGAAGTTTAATCGGTTTGACGGATCCGTCAGCAAGGTTGATGACGGAAACCTCGGCGGCGACATAAATAGCGGCATCGGGATTTGCCGGATCATTGCCGGGATTGAGCGGAATCGAATTGGCAACCAGAAGATACTGACCGTCTTTTGTTGCAACGGCTGCACGCGGTTCCCGTGTCACTTTGTAGGTTTTCACCAATTTCAAATCCGGTAAATCGTATTCCCCGACATTATTATTGAACCGGTTGCAAACGAACAGTTTTTTCCCGTCGGCTGAAAGGGTCATACCCATCGGCGTATGTCCGGCGGCAGCGGTTTTCACGACTTTGCCTTGGGTCAAATCAAGTGCTGAAAGTTTTCCGTCGGCTCCGCCGCCGGTGACGTACAATGTTTTCTCGTCGGCACTTAACCGGATGCCGTTTGGGGAAATCGGAAGGCGGATAGCCGTGATGCTGTCGTTTTCGGTATTCAGACAGGCGATTTCGCCGGCATCGGTATTGGCGATATAAACGGTTTTACCGTCTTTGGATGCGGTCAAATCCGCGGGGGCTTTATATTTTCCGGCATTATTTTCGGCAAATAGCGGACGGCTGACACCGGACGCAGCGGTCATAAAAACAAAAGTGATGACAAGTATTCGGCACATTTTATTCTCCTGAAACGTAAAACGTAGTTGTTGCAGGGAGTCATTATACCTTCGGAGGAAACCGTAATCAAGTATCGCTGCCGTTTCATTTCTGCCGTTTCATATAATTGTTAAATTCCCGGTACAGGCGGTCCCAGTCCTTGCCGAAACAGGATTCAAAATCCTTGAGACGGGTTTCGTCCGTATCTTCGGAAAGCGGATTTTTTGCACGGAGAATTTCAATGTATTCCGCCCACGCCTTCGGACGCTGTTTCGTCAGATAATAAACCAACCCCCACGCAAGGGCATAATTGTCAAGAGCAGATTGAGGACGTGAAAACAACGGATCGCCGCTGACAACAATCATCTTTTGAATCGGCTGTTCCGGCTGCCGCTGCCAAAATGCCCGCAACTGTTCAAGACGATTTTCATTCACACGCGGTCCGAGCGTCCAGCCGACATCCTTGTTCTTTACGTCCGGCACTTCATGAAAAACCGCCAACCCTTCACTGAACCAAACCGGAGTCGGGGCAAATCGGGAATGCATGCCTGTATTAAATCCGACCTGATGAACGGCTTCGTGAATCACCGACATAATGTTCAGATACGCATTCGGCTGTTTCAAAAAAGCCGAAATGTCCGCAGAACTTCCCCGTTTTTGATTTCCTTCCTGAAAGGTCTGATGACCCGTCATATCATACATCGCAATCCGGTTCGTCATTTTATAATAATACGCACACTGCCCCTTCGAAAGAGTAATGCCGTCATGCCGGGTATATTCCTGAAACCGTTTTTCATTGGACAAAACAACGGCAACCAGCGGAAATTCCGGTGCGTGAAGTTCGATCCCGCGGTTTTTCCAATACTGCATATAGCCGCTGTACAATTTTTTCAGCAGGCGGCTGTACCAATGGGCAAACGCTTTTGATGTCGTATAAACAATAATGAACGGTTCATTTTCGAGAAGATGAAAACCCTTTTCCGGCGGAAATTCCTGTAAGAGAGAAGCGGACATTTCCTCTTTGGTAAAAGGAGTAAACGGTGCGTCATTTTTATTGCGGGAAATCATCTCTTCGGGAGCGATGATAAACATCTGTCCGCTGCGTGATTCAAACGCTGTCCCGCCGGATGCCTGAAAGATTTGCCGTCCTTCTTCACTCCGTTCCTGACCGAGATACCGGAAACGCACGGTTTCCGTTGCCGGAACCGCCGCTGTTCCGAAGAGAAGCATGCCGGACACAAACAGAAGGAACAGGCGGGGAAAAAAACGAGGAGAAAAAAGGGAAAAATCCATCTTGATCGGGTCGGAAAAAATCGTTATTGTCGCCGTCCGGTGCAGAGATCGCATGGGATTACCGATACCGCCGCGGACAGCGGATTATTATGCGATGCTGAATGTTTATTGTCAATCACACAGGATATACGAATGAGGCGGTTTGCGGAATTATTTTTGCTGTTGTTCGGCGGAGCGGCGGTTTTGCTGCTGTCCGGCTGCGCCGTAGAAAACGAAATGCTGGCGAAAATGCCGCTCTTTGAAGCGAAGAGCGACAAAATTCCCGGTCTTGATCCGCCGCAGCACCGGAAAAAACTGATCCGCGAAAAAGGAGAAAAAGGGGCGAAAGCGTCTGCCGGAGAACAGGAAATTCTTGCGGCTCAATTGATGTACGAATACGAAACGTCGCCTGATCCGAATATGCGGCGGGAAGCCGTGGAAGCGTTGGCAAAAATCCCGCATCCAAGCCGGTTTTCCAATCTGGAGTCCATGCTGAAAGATGCGGATCCGTTCATCCGTATTTCTGCTCTGGAAGCCATGAGCCGCAGTGAGGGGGGACAGACACTTTCCATTTGCATTGACCGGATGAAAAACGATTCCGACAAAGATGTCCGTCTCACAGCGGTACGTCTGCTTGGTACTCTGCCGGAACTCCGCAAGAATGTCCTTGTTTTTGATAAAGGGATGGATGATCAGCCCCGCAGAAATGCCGTTGAAGAATTAGGCAATCTCCTTCAGGACAAAACACCGGCGATCCGGTATGCATCGATGACGGCGTTGCAGAAAATTACGGGAATGGATTACGGCAGAGACATCAATAAATGGACGCAGTACATGAAATACCATAAGGGGGAAATCCCGGATGTTCCGAAAGAACGGACGTTTTCGGAAAAACTGCCTGCCGTTTCGCTGCCGATGTTTAAGTAAGCCGCCGGTATGCAGGCGGAATGATTTTACGGATTGCTGCGCACGCTGTCTTTATTTCCGCTTTCCTTTTCCGTTTTTCTTGTTCATTCGTGGCAATCCGTATTGGCGGCAAAAATAATCTGTCCGGTTAGGCTTTGCCTGCGGCGGAATTTGACGAATCCCGTACAAATCCCGTGAAAGAGAATAAAATGACAGCAAGACACTCTGCCCAACAGTACATTCCCATTGATGCGGAACGCTTTCTTGATATTTTCCGCTGTCGTCATCTTTTCCGGCTGCGGAAACCGTCAGATACCGGTATCGGGTAAGATTACGCTGCCTGACAGCACGCCCGTATTGAGCGGCAAAGTCATTTTCACAACCGGTCTCTGTCAGGCCGAAGGAGCGTTAGATGCCGCCGGAATTTATTCGCTGACATTAAGGGCAAAAAGGGTGTTCCGGCAAGCGGTGATAAAATGCTTGCCGCCGGCGCATTTTTCCGCCCGAAAAACGATACCGCTGACTTGCACCGTTCCTAACGAAAACGGTTACGATTTCACTGTGCAGCCCTCCAAATTATATGTTGAAGAGAAATAGATTCTCTTTCTTGAAAAACCATGCTAGGCGGCGCGGCGGCGTTCATGCTGTTCCCGCCGGTTGCAGGTGCGGAGCAGTTCGCCGGCATCTTCCAAAAATGCCGCTGCCTTTTCAAATGTACGCAGGGCAATGCTGCCGGAAGGTGTCAGATGCTCGCAATCCATGTATTCCAGCCAGTGATTCAGGTTTGAAATCAGTCCTTCTTTGGCAGCGGTACGGAAAAGCGAATCGGTCGACAGACCGCCGGCAGTATTTCCGCCGAGGCGATCCGCCAACTGACGTTCAATCATTTGCCGGCACACGGCAAATGTCAGTCCGAAGTTTTGGACAACGGCTGAAATCAGCACGCTCTTAAACTCGATGCCGAGTCCCTGAAACTCGCCGGATCGGGAGTAGGAAAGAGCATCTTCCAGCGATTTCATCGCGTTTTGTAATTTATCCGCATTGCGTTTTTGCATATTTTTTCCTTCCTGTTAATTTTATCTGTTTGGATTCCATACCGGCGGCGGTTCTCCGCCGGCAGGAGCATCCGGCGTTGCGGTGCCGGACGGCGGGTCGGGGAAGATCGCTTTCGGCATTTCCGGCGGCGTTAAACTAACGTCCGATTCCGGCTGTGGGTCTTGGGAAATCCGGTTCCGTAAGGATTCGTTTTCCCGACGCAAATCGTCCGCTTGGGCTTGTGCGACCAGCAAACGATGCTCCAACTGCCGGTTCTCTTGCAGCAACAGCGTTTGGTGCAACTGCTGATTGACACATCCTGCCGGAATCAGCATGATCAGCGGCAATCCCCAAAAGGCGATATTTCCTTGACAGCCCGTCATTCCCGCACTTTACAGATTTTCCGGCTGCGGGTCAACGGCAATTTCTGCCGCCTTGCATCGAAGCAATGCAAAAAATAGAATAAAATAAAACAAGCGCCTTAAGGGAATCGGACCCTCAATTACAGCTTGGGAAGCTATCGTGTTGCCACTACACTAAAGGCGCATCCCATGAACAGGTCTCCTATTATAACCGAATTCCGTATCCGATACAGCCCCCGCCTATGGACGAACTTGAGGAACAAAAATTAAATGCTCTTGCCGAGTTTGCGGCGGGAGCCGGTCACGAAATCAATAATCCGCTGGCGATTATTGCCGGACGCACGCAACTGCTGCTTCGGGAAATCACCCTTCCCGAACACCGCCGCCAATTGGAAATGATTGCGGCACAGGTCAAACGTGCCTGCGAAATGATTGCGGACATCCGGTTTTTTGCCCGTCCGCCGCAGCCGGAAATATCGCGGTTTGATCTTGTTGAAGAACTGAAATTGCTTGCCGGAGAACACCAAAAATTGATGAGCGAAAACAATGCCCGGCTTTTTACGGATTTTGCTTTGTCCGGCTGTGAAACGACCGGGGCGGTGATTGAAAGCGATCCGGTACTGCTTCACATGGCGGCGGCGATGCTGCTGAACAATGCCGGCGAATCGGTGCAGTCCGGCGGCTGCGGCGGGACCGTTTGGCTGCGGCTGCGGCGCAGCGGAAAAAGTTGGAAAATCATTGTGGAAGACGACGGACCCGGCGTTTCGGAAGAGATTCGTCCGTTGATATTCGATCCGTATTATTCCGGTCGTCAGGCGGGGCGCGGACTTGGTTTCGGATTACCGAAGGTGTGGCGGATTATGCAGATTCTCGGCGGTTCGGTCTGTTTTGAGCCGCCCGCATCGTTTACGCTGGAAATCACGAATTTTCTCCGCCCGCCGTGTTCCGCCGCCGGAACAGACACAATGGGTTAGAACGTTTCTGAAAATACTGCCGGTGCGGATTTACGCCCCGCCGGCAAAACAAGAGAAGAAAAAAAGCAAAATGCCTGATGCCTCACCGGAAAATCACTCCCCGCAAAAAAGACCCTCTTGCCGGAAGGGATACTTTTTTCTTATTCTGCAAAATCCTGATACACCTGTTTGAAATACGGCTGCCCGGCAGGACTGCCGTATGCTATAATGAGTGCCTTATTTTTTCCCTTTAATCATTTATGGTTCATACTTCTGATTCGGAAACGCCGGCTTCGGAGACATTCCGCCGCAGCCCCTCTGATGCCGGAAAGGTCTTTCCCTGCGGCGTAAAAATCGGCAAAACTTCTTACGGCATGGGGGTGTTCGCCTTCGCCTTCATCCCGAAAGGAACGCCCATCGCCCGCATCGCCGGTACCGTCATCTGCGATCCCGATTACGGAAGCAATTATTGTATCGATGCCGGCGACGACAAAGTATTAGAACCGGAACCGCCGTTCTGCTACCTCAATCACTCCTGCGAACCGAACTGCCAATTAACGCAGTACGTCCGCGAAGAAGAGACCGAAGAAGACGAACCGCTTGAAACCGGCGAAGTCACCGAAGAAGATATGGATTTCGAAACGGAATGTGATGAATGCGATGAGTGCGGGGAATGTGAAGAATGCGGAGAATGTTTTTACGGCAGCGGCAGTGCGGCTGAAGCCGGCAGACCGGAAACGGAAAACGAAACCGGAGAACCCGGAAATGTCGAACCGCACGATGAAAACGGAGACGAAAACAGTACCGAAAACGAAGCCGATCTTTGGATCGAATCGCTGCAAGATATTTTACCGGACGAAGAGTTAACGATTGATTACGCTTGGCCTGCCGACATTGCCGTCAAGTGTCTTTGTGGCAAACCCAACTGCCGCGGCTGGGTTGTCGACCCTGCGGAATTAAACAAAATAAAGAAACGGAGACGATCAAAATGACGCAATCACCGCCGCGGTCATTCCCGCAATCAGGAACAATCGGCTGGATCGGCACCGGCATCATGGGGAGCAGTATCGTTCTGCACCTTTTGAAAGCGGGCTATACGGTCAATGTTTTTAACCGGACAAAAAGCAAGACCGATGATCTGATCCGTGCCGGAGCGGTTTGGCGTTCTTCGCCGTTTGACATTGCCGCAAACAGCGATGCCGTGTTTTTAATGGTGGGGTATCCGCACGATGTCCGGGAAACGGTTCTCGGCGAAAACGGCGTTTTGAACGGAATCAGACCGGGCGGTCTTATCGTTGATATGACCACGAGTTCGCCGTCGCTTGCTGTTGAAATTGAAACCGCATGCCGCCGGAAAAATGTCGTGTCGCTGGACGTTCCCGTTTCCGGCGGCGATGTCGGTGCCAAAAAAGGAACGCTCTCCTTAATGATCGGCGGAGATGAAAAAACGGCAAACGATCTGATGCCGCTTTGGAAAGTTTTCGGTCAAACGATTGTTTACCATGGTCCTGCCGGAAGCGGACAGCATGCGAAAATGGTCAATCAAACGATTCTTGCCGGAAATATGATCGGTTTATGCGAAGGGCTGCTTTATGCCCGGCGTGCGGGTCTTGACTGGGAAAAGGTTCTCTCATCGGTTTCGACCGGTGCTGCCGGAAGTTGGACGCTTTCCAATATGGGACCGCGGATATTGCAAGGGGATTTTGCTCCCGGATTTATGACAGAGCATTTCTTGAAGGATTTGCGGATCGTGCTTGACGAATCGAAACGGATGAATATCCGGCTTCGCGGGGCGGAACTGGCGGAGCAGTTTTATGCTGAAGCCGTTGAACAGGGCTGTGCCGCAGACGGTTCGCAGCGTCTTTACACAATTTTGGAACGGTATTCTCCGTAATATCCGCCGCACGCCGTCCGGCTGCGGATATTAGCGTGCGAATCGCTGCCGATCATTTCTGCCGATCATTTCTGCCGATCATTTCTTTTCCTTATTTGCTTTCGCTTCATAAGTGCGGATACTTTGCATCAATTCCGCCAGTTGGGGGTTGTCGGGCATCCGCTCATTAGCAAACGTATAAACCGTCCGGGCATCGCTAAACCGTCCCCGAAGGGCTAATTCGTAAATCCAATGATAAAAAGTATAGAGTTGATTTTCCTTGAAATTCGCATAACCCGGATCAAGTAAAATCCCCTGATCCAAAAGAGTTGCGGCAATATCAAACCGTTCTTTTCCCTTTTCAGAAGTCAGGTGCAGCACCCAGTTATTGATCGACACCAGCAGATTTTTCCATGCCGAAGCATTGCTGGGATCAAGATACAACGCTTTCGTGTTGGCAGCAACGGCTTCGGCAAAACGTTTTTGGGCAATATGATCGATCCCCAGATTGTAATAAATGGTCGCCGTTAATTGGATCGAACTGATTTCCCGGAGGTTTTCCGTCAATTCTTCCAATGTTTCCGGTTTTGCCGGATTTGCGGCGTTATTGGCGGTCGGCGGATTGCTGACATCGGGAGCGGGTGCCACCCGCAAAACCGTTGCCGCCAGCCGTTCCGCATTGTCTTTCAAATCAAACCACGCGGCACATGTTGTTTCAATGTTCATCGATTGCCCCTGACCGAATTTCACCCGGCTCAGCGCATGTCCCGGCATTTCAAGGGCGCGGACATCCAGTCCGGCTTTGTCCGCAAGGCAGTTGAACAAAACAGTTGCGCTGACGCAGTTGAAATGCCCCGTTTTCAGAACTTTGCTGATCTCGGTGCAGTCAATCTGATACGGGCGAGTCAGAATTTCTTTGTGCATGGCTTCGAACAATGCTTTTGTTAACGCCTGCGGCGTTGTATCGCCGGAAAATTTCAATCCGGCTTTCACTTTATCGACCAGCGCATTAAGGCGGAGATCTTCTTTCCGTATGACTTCGGGATCACGGATGCCTTCGATAATCATGGCGGCGCGGAAAAGATCAAAACGGTCCCATTTTCCGTCTTGGGCATCAAGCAGCAGATCCCGCTCGACCGGATCGATTCCGCGCAGAATCAGAGAATAGCGGGGCGGAACCGGCTGCGGAACAAGCGTGCGGCAATTCAGCGTGACGAGAAAACTGTCGCTGGACAAAGAGTCGGGGGAAACGTTTTGCGTTCCTGAAAAGGTCAGTACGTCCTGCCGGAAAGCCGCGTCCCGAACCGGTTCTGCGCTGCGGACGTTCCCTTGCGGGAACAACCCGAAAACAAAAATAACGGAAAGCATCCAGCCGAAAAACCGGCTGCGGACTCGAAAGGCGGTGTTGCTTGCGGTAGTCATCGAAATATCTCCCAATTGTTCGGAAAGAACCGGATTTGACGAAAGCCGGAAATAAATCTTACAAAAAGACATAAAAAAGTAAACAGGGGCGGCGTTTTTTTCGGTACAACTGCCAAAACGGAAATTGCTGCGAAATAAGCAAAAATAGAAAATTGACGCAAAGCGGGCAATCTTCTATCTTTCGTTTTTTCTGCTGCATCCGTACATTCCCGTCTTTCCCGTACATATCAGAGAATACGCAAAATAAGCCGTTTTGTATGAATTGATGATCAGATATGTTTTTTTGACAAGATTTTCTGAATTTTCGGAAAGTTCTTCTTGCATTTTATTCCTGTCCGGCTATACTTTTTTCAGTTTTAATTCTGTACCATTTCCAACCTAACCCGACCGATGAAAACAACTGTTGCGAAATTTTTTGTTATGCTTGTTTGTGTCTTTGTTTTTTCCGCTGTCTCTTTCGGCGCAACACGGACAACATTTTTACCCTTCCAAGTGCCGTCCGTTTTCGACCGTGTCTGTATTAAAAAGCACGCGAAAAAACAAGCGGCATCGCAAGGCGAATTGCCGAAAAATAAACTCCCGCAAAATCCGAAAGCGGGCGAGCGTA
>JAIRPZ010000172.1 GCA_031256755.1 Planctomycetaceae bacterium | reverse complement strand
GGCGATTCGCTGGTGCTTATTGAAGTGAAGTACAAGTTTCAACTGCCCGATTTGAAGACGTTTATGAATCGTAAGGCGGTCAATTTCCGCAAGTTGTTCCCGGAATTTGCGGACAAGACGATTTACCTTGCGGTGGCTGGGTTTTCGTTTGCGAAGGGGGTTGCGGACGAGGCATTGAAACTCGGACTGGCGGTGCTGCAAAAGGACGGTAAAAATGTCGAAATCAGCGGTAATAACCTCAAGGCGTTTTGAATTGATATGAAAAGACGGCAGATTGCAGACAGCAGACGGCAGCAAGAGAGGGGATCCCTCTTCTGCAAACTGCTGTCTGCAATCTGCGGTCTGCAAACTAATTCTCCATTTTAATCAAACACAATGAAAGAAGTTTTACTCGGCGTGACCGGCGGCATTGCCGCTTATAAATCCGCAGCACTCGTCAGCCGTCTCGTGCAGCAGCATATCGGCGTAACCGTCGTCATGACACGCTCCGCAACACGGCTCGTTGCACCGCAAACGTTTGAAGCATTGAGCGGACGGACAGTACATACAGCAGTTTTCGGCAGCGGACGAAGTCATGCCCACATCGAATTGGCAAGAAATGCCGACCTGTTCTGCATCGCACCGGCAACAGCAAACATTCTCGCCAAAGCAGCGTGCGGCATTGCGGACGATCTGGTCAGCACACTGATTTTATCGTTTGATAAACCGGTTCTTTTCGCACCGGCAATGAATACAGTTATGTGGAACAAACCCGCCGTGCAGCGCAATATCAAACAATTACGGGCCGACGGTATGCAGATTATCGAACCGGCAAGCGGACATTTAAGTTGCGGCGAAACCGGCATCGGAAGAATGACCGAACCGGAACATATTGCCGAAACAATTTTAAGCATGCTGACAAGATAACACCGGTCTTCCGGTCACGGCAGCGGCATTTCGGCAAGGAATTCCGCTTGCTGAATACCGTCCGGTTCTTCGTCCGAAACCAAACCGTAGTCCTGCCGCATTTCGGACACCGGCGGTTTCGGCGGCAGCGTTGTCCGAACCGCCGCCTGCTCTGTCCGAACTTTTTGTCCGCCGCCTGCCGCCGCTGCCGGTTTGTGTCCGGCAGTTTGTCCGGTCTCCTGACTTTGATTTTGCCTGCCGCCCAAAATCGGAATACGCAATGTGCCGATTTCCGCAGCAATTGTATTTTTGATCGAAGAAGTTAATTTTGCCAACTTTTTTTCAGGTTTGATGTCCGGTGCGGCAGCGGCAGGAGGCGGAATCCGCGGCTCGGTCTGTGCCGTTTGCGGCTGCGGTTTCGGCGGCGGAAGACGTTTCGGCTCGCTCACCGCCAACGGCTGTGCAGACGGCTGTGCTGCCCGCTGACGGGCGGCAGCAACGGCCGGCAGTTCCTCCGCCTCCTGAACCGCAAATTGCTGTTCCATTATGGCCGATTGCCGGAGTATTTTCGCCTGCAATTCCGCTTTCGCCGCCGCCTGCTGCCTCGCCTCTATCTTCCGCTCCACTTCGTCCATAGCCGCAGCAACGCCTTCAAGATAAGCACGGTCAAGTTGCTCTTCAATGTCCGCTTCGTGTGCTGCGGTGTAAGCGGCGGTACCGGCGGCAGCCGTTTCCGGTTTAACGGCACGCTGCGGCTTCGGAGTCGGCTTCATTCCCTCGCTCCGCTGAAAAACCGGTTTTGACGGAATCGGCTGGAACCGCGAGACCGGCATTTTGGATCGGGCTTCCGGTACGATCTCTTCGGTCTCGGCGGTTTCCGTTTCTTCGGGTTCTTCCCCCTGAACCGCTCCGCCGGCATACCGCGGATAACCCGGAGCGTAGCCGGTCGGTGCATAACCAATCGGCGGATAACCCTGCTGCGGATAACCGCTCATCGTCACTCCGCTGACCGGCTGATTCGTCATCGGATTGACCAGCGTTCCCATTCCGCCGCTGGCCTGCATCACACCGCTGGCAATGCCTTGGGCTTGCAGTGCGGAAGCCAGTCCGACCGCGTTGTTTGCAACACTGTTCAGGGCAACCGCTCCGCCGCAGCCGGGGGTCAGACCGCACGGGCGTGCCGCCGTGCAGTTCGGTGTCATTGCACAAGCCCGCAGAACGACATTCGGATTGACAATACCATTTCCCATGCGGAGACCGGACGCGGTCATTGTTCCGGCAGGCGTAGCCACACCGATGGCTGCCACCACGCCGCCGTTGTTGGTGATGAGCGAAGCCCCCGGCACAATTCCACGGCTGACAAGCGGAACAGGCATCGGCATCCCTCCCGATCCGGGCGGGGACTCGATATAACCGGCACCTCCCGGACTCATACCCCGGACAACTCCGGCAAAGCCGGCAGACGGCGGCGGATTTCCCGCCGCAAATGTGCGTCCGGTCAAGCCGTTTAAGGTCGCACCGGGAACGCCGGAAACCGTGTATCCGCCTCCCGGTTGTCCGTTGGCGGCACCGCCGGTTTGACCGTTCAGCAATAACGTCTGCGGATGAACATTGACGCTGACAGGTTTACCGCAGTGAGGAGTGAGACCGCACGGCTTTTGCGGCGAACAAAACGGGGTGAGACCGCACGCTTTAGCGGTTCCGCCCAGAGCCACCATTGCGGTTTGGGTTTCGGCGGGATCAACCCACATGCCGCAGCCGAGAGTCCGGCAGCAGGGATTTTGGGCTGTGCAGTTCGGCGTTTGACCGCAATGGCGGCGGTATCCTTTTTTGCCGTCTTTTTCTTTTCTGAAACAGTCGAAAAGTCCGCAGCCCTGTTTTTCTTCGTCAATGCCGGAATCCGCCGGACAGCCGATCCAAGGGGTGCGGTTGTATTCAAAAGCCCAGTCGCAGCGGAAAAGGTGTCCCCGGTTTGTTTTGGAGTGAGAGCAGCCGATCAAACCGGCAGCACACAGCAAAGCAACGAGGGTGAAACAATTTTTTAGGGGGATTTGATAGGACATAGCGGGAAACAGCGAGAAATAGGTTTTCGCTTTTATCTTGCTGTCGCTAGTATCGGCTTTTCTAACCGGCATAATCAGAAAAACCGGTAATGTTTTCCCATTTTGTCAAAATGCCGCCGCTGCTGTACGGCTCATTCCGTCTTTTTACGGTTTACGGTTCAGATTTTTTGACGGCAACGACGCTGTTATGCCCGCCGAATCCGAGCGACATCGACAGAGCCGCACGGATTACGCCGGTGCGTCCTTTGTGCGGAACGTAGTCCAAATCACATTCAGGGTCGGGATCGTCCAGATTAAGCGTTGCCGGAAAGAAACCGTCCTGTACCGCCAATGCCGTAATGACGGTTTCGATTCCGCCTGCCGCTCCCAAGGTGTGTCCGGTCATACTCTTCGTGGAACTGACCGCCAGTTTGTAAGCGTAATCGCCGAAAGCGTTTTTGATGGCTTTGGTTTCAACGGGATCATTGGTCGGCGTGGAAGTTCCGTGCGCGTTGATATAATCAACATCTTCCGGTTTCAAACCGGCATCCTGCAAAGCCAGTTGCAACGCTCTCGCTCCGCCTTCGCCGCCGGGAGACGGAGCGGTTAAATGGTACGCATCGGCTGAAGCCCCGAAACCGGCAAGTTCGGCGTAAATTTTTGCCCCCCGCCGCCGGGCATGTTCCTGCTCTTCGAGAATAACGATGCCGGCACCTTCCCCCATTACAAACCCGTCCCGCCCCTTGTCAAACGGACGGCATGCCTTTTGCGGCGTGTCATTGAAACCGGTCGAAAGGGCTTTCAGTTGGCAAAATCCGCCGATGCCGTAATCCGTAATGGTGCTTTCCGTTCCGCCGGTCAGCATCACATCGGCGCGTCCGCACCGGATACGGTCCAAGGCGAACCCGACAGCATCCGTTCCTGACGCGCAAGCCGTTACGAGAGCGTGAGCCGAACCTTTAATGCCGAGCATCATGGACACGTTGCCGGCGGCTTCGTTGCTGATCATTTTCGGAATGGTCATTGCCGGAATTTTGGAATTCCCCTTTTCGTAAAGTTTGCGGTGGGATTCGTCATCAATTTCCAGACCGCCGATGCCGTTGCCGAGCAGTACGCCGCATCGTTCAGGAGCGGGCAGCATTGATTGTCCGTCTGCCGCGCCGAAACCGGCATCGTTCCATGCTTCTTGGGCGGCAATCATCGCAAATTGGCTGAACAGAGCGGTTCGCTGCAAAATACGGCGGTCCAGAAAGTCCTCGCCGCAGTAATTTTTACCGTTGTTGTTTTTGACTTCGCCGGCAATGCGGCAGGGGAATGCCGAGGCATCGAATCGGGTAATTGTCCCGATCCCGCAAACACCGGCTTTGACGTTTTTCCAAAATTCCTGCAAACCGATACCGATAGGACTGACAATGCCCAATCCGGTGATGACGACTCGCCGCATCAGTGACTCCTTTTTTAGTTTGACATAATTCCGATTTTTGTCATGTCTGCGTGATTGTAGCGATTGCTTTCTGCTTTGTCAATGCCGCCGGCACCTTTTCCACGTCCCCTGCAAAGTCGTTTTTTTGGAATTTTCAGGGATTTATCAAACGCGCAGTGTTTCGAAGCGTATAAACGGAGTAGATTTCATGAACACGGAAGATATACAATAACATCTCTCTCCACATTCTCAAACGTATTTCGTCAACTCTCGGACAAGCGTCACCAACGCGGCATCCGATACCCGTTTCACGCCGTCTGTCTGCTCGTCTTTCTTGGTCTGGCCGCCCCTATCACCGCGACCGCATCATTGCGCCGCCGGGCGACCGTAAACTGGCACGTTCTGCTCCCGCCCCCGGCTTCAAACGCGAAACAATTCTGCACGAAACACAAATCAACCGCATTATCGCAACGATTTCGCCCGATGAGTTCCGCAAGACCGCTGCCGGTTTCATCGGAACAATCATTAAACAGAATCCCGCACAGCCGCTTGCGGCTGCCGTTGACGGTGAAAACGCCGGCAGAAAAAAGGGAACTGCGTTGAAAGGCGGCTGTATTATTTTGACTTATAAGCCGGAACCGGGCGTGATTGATGTTTCTTTGACGAACTTGGCGGTGAGCGTGCGGTCGCTCCTGCCGGGAAAGAGCAGCATTGAAAAATCGGACGCTTGTTGTTATCCGCCAGCGAAAATTAGGAAAAAATCGGTTCAAAAAAAACTTGCAGGGGATAGGGCTATGTAAAATACGGCGTTGAGGAAGGTAATATGATCAGAATATGATCAACGGCGACATTGCCCCGCGGCTGCCTAAATATAGGTACTCTATCCGATAATGACGAGTCTGACATACATCATCAGCAGTACAAAGAATTGCCGACAGCGGCAACCGGCGCAGGCAAAGACACATCGCCATGCCGGAAACATACCAGCAATCAATCCCTTTTCGGCGGTTCACCGGCAATCGCCCGGTAATAGTTCGGGTTCGTTGTTTGTCCCGTCAATTCGTATAAAAAACGGCTCGGCACTGTCGGACGCATTTTGCCCCATTTCAACCGCTGCAATGCCAGCGTTAAGGTCAGCCGCCGCTTCGCCCGCGTGACTCCGACATAACACAGCCGCCGTTCTTCGTCTATCGCCGAATCTTTTTCCGCTTCCTCTTTGATGCTCCGGTGATGCGGCAGCGTGCCTTCTTCCATACCGACCATAAATACTTCGGGAAACTCCAGTCCTTTGGCGGCATGCAGCGTCATCAGCACTACCGCATTCTGCGATAATTCTCTTTTCCCGTCACTCGCAAAACCGCTGCCGTCCAGCGCGGTTTGATCCAGAAATTCCCGGAGTGTCGGCTTTTCTGTTTCGTTAATGTATTCCGCCGCTGCATTGACCACTTCGCCGATAATTTCCCAGCGTTCCCGGCGTTCATCTTCTTGCGTATAAAGCCGGTTAATCTCTTTTTCATATTGAATTTCGCCGATCATATTTTTGAGATTTTGTATCGAAAAATCATGATGAAGAATTTTCTGCTGTTCTTCCATTAATAAACGGAAGGACTGCATGGGAGTGTGTAGGCTTTCTCTTGAATTGAACATATCCGGCAGCACGTTTTCCGCCGGCTGTTCCCTTGTCAAAAAATCCCAAACCGATTGTTTTTCCGCAACGGCATTTTCGGTTAATTTCTGCACCGTATTCTGACCAATACCGCGCGGCGGCGTGTTAATGATCCGCAGCAGCGAAGAGTCGTCTTTCGGACGGTTCAGCACTTTCAAATACGCCAAAATATCCCGGACTTCCTTGCGGTCAAAGAACGACTGACTGCCGATCAGCGTGTACGGAATTCCGGCTCTCCGCAGTTCCATTTCAAACGCCCGCGGCTGATCATTCGTCCGAAAAAGAACCGCAAAATTCCGAAACGGCTGCCCTGTTGCCGCAACTCTGTCTTTTATTTTTGCAACAATAATTTTCGCTTCGGCTTCGCCGTCCCTGCACTGTAAAATCGAAGGCGGATCGCCCGGCACCGGCGATGTCAGTTTTTTGCCGTGCCGATGCTGATTAAACACAATCAGCCGGTTTGCCCAGCCGATGATCGGCTGCGTTGACCGGTAATTTTCTTCGAGACGAATCACTTTCGCTTCGTGCCAGTCCTTTTGGAAGTTCAGAATATGCCGGACATCCGCTCCGCGCCATCCGTAAATCGCCTGATCATCATCGCCGACCACACAGATATTCCGGTGCGGCAAGGCAAGCCCTTTCACGATCCGGTATTGACTCATATTCGTATCCTGATATTCATCGATCAGCAGATGATCAAACCGCTGCGATTCTTCTTTCAGCGCGTCAGGAAATTTCTGAAAAAGTTCTTCGGTGAGGAGAAGAAGATCATCGAAATCGGCCGCACCGGCGGTGCGCAGTGCATTTTGGTAACGGAAATAGGCAAGCGAAGCGAGATGATCTTTTGCCGACCAGACACCGGCAGCGGCAGCATCGGGCAGCAAACCGGCATTTTTCCAAGTGCTGATTCGGGCAAGCAACTCGGCGGGTTTCAAGGCGGCATCAGAAACCTTGATCTCTTTGAGAACCTGACGGGCGAGGGACTCCTGATCGCCTCTGTCGTAAATTGCAAACTGCGGCGGGAAACCGAGTTTCGCAATATGCCGCCGGAGAATACGGACGCAAAGCGAGTGAAACGTAGATGCTTCCGGTCGGGACTTTTTCGGACGCTGGCCGATTAACTCGGCGATTCGGGTTTGCATTTCCTTGGCGGCTTTGTTGGTGAATGTCACGGCAAGGATGCGCTGCGGGACGGTGCCGGTTTGAATCAGCCGGGCAATGCGGTGAGTGACGACACGGGTTTTTCCGGTTCCTGCACCGGCAAGCACAAGCAGCGGACCGGTCAACGTTTCAACGGCGGCTTTTTGAGCGGGATTCAGGGACACGGATAAAATGTCAGAATGTGAAGGGTGGAATCAAGGGGCGGGAGTGTCTTGCGGAAAACACTTTTTTTCTCCCGCCGCCGTTATCCGCATCTAATTGCTTTTCTTGAAAAACTCCTGACTTTTTACCGGATCGGGCTTGATTCCGCCGTCTCCTTCGTGCCAGTTCGCCGGACAAACTTCGCCGTTCTTTTCAAAGAATTGCAATGCTTTGACGCAGCGGAGTTCTTCTTCGACATTCCGCCCGATCGGCGGGGCATTGATTGTTTCGTGCATCACGATTCCCTCTTTATTGATGAGAAACGTGCCGCGGACGGCATGACCGGCATCGCAACCGACACCGTAAGCCGTAATCAGTTCCCTGCGTACATCTGCCAGAAGCGGATATTCAATTTCACCGATTCCGCCTTCTTTCCTGTCTGTTTGAACCCAGGCAAGGTGAGTGTATTGGCTGTCTACCGAACAGCCGAGAATCTGCACGTTCAACTTGTCGAAATCGGCAGCGGCTTTGGAAAAAGCGATAATTTCGGTCGGACAAACGAACGTAAAGTCGAGCGGATAGAAAAACAGCAGCACGTATTTCTTTCCTTTGTAATCGGAGAGAGAAATATCTTTGAATCCTCCATCCGGCATGAGAGCGGCAACGGTGAAATCCGGTGCGGGCTTTAGTATAAGCGACATGTGAGTAACCTCCTTTTTGTAATAAACGGGATTCAGATTACATTAAGAATCCGCCTTCTATTGTACACCGCCGCCGCAAAAAAACAAGCGGGACAACGCCGGTGTAGTCAGAAAATGAATTTTTGGAAAAAATTGCCGGAATGTCTGCCGAAACATCATTTTGTTTCCGGCGGAGCGGCGGGCGGTTCGGCTGTATTCTTTGCGGCTTCCTCCTTTTTCTTACGCGCGGCTTCTTCCTTTTGCCGTTCTTTCCCTATTTTTTGATCCCGCTCATACTCTTTGCATCGGTCCGCATAAGACGGAAAATGACCGCCATGATACAGTTCTTTCGCATAGCGGATCAATTTATCGTAACGATTACTATTCCGGGCGC